>NZ_JAJCPX010000030.1:0-35843 GCF_020563125.1 Longicatena sp. 210702-DFI.1.196
TACGCCCCGAGGGATTTTCACCCTAGATATGTGGCATGCCCGCCACACATAAAAATGAGGACAGTTTTTACACTGTCCTCACACCATGCAATCTGAAAGGGATGGTTCATTGCCGCAGGCAGGGCCTCCAGGATTTCGGAAAGCCCCCCGGAAAGAGAGGGCGCAATGAGCAGGGCAAGCCAGACTGCCGGGATCAGCCCCAGGGCATAGAGCCAGGGGCCTCCCGTTTTGTTATCGGGCTTCATCACGCCGCTTCGCTTTCCTGTCTTTTTGGGATGGGGCGTCAATGGTTTTGAGAAGCACGTCCTCCACCGGGCCGGGGTCGCGCTGTTCCTCCAGCAGATCGTTTCGCAGTTCGTTGAGGGCGCGGATCATAATGCCATGCTCGTATCTGTCCAGCGTGAGGACAACCTTTTCCTGTCGTTCCATTCATTCAGCCTCCTTTACCGTTCCTGTTCTTTCTGCCTGCCCGCGCGTGAGAGGCCCATGGCCCTTGCCATGCGCCCGTTGATCTCCTTAAACGTGTCGCGCATATCGGTGAGGGCTGCCGGGATTTCCTCCTTGGGGTCTTGCCCCTGAAGCACGCCGTCCAGCCGGGAGATGTTGTAGCCTCCCGCTTCCACGCCGTACCTCTGGCAGAGCATATAGCTGACGGCATAGGCTTTGTAGCCTTCGGTTTCGCGGGAATACTCTGCGTTGCTGCGGGCAAGCTGGGCATTGGCAAGCTCCAGAGAGACGCAGCGGAAGATGTCCGGCGCGTCCATGCCCTTTTTCACCAGGATGGCGTTCTGTTCCGGGTCGAACATGGCCCCGCGCCCCTGGCCGGGCAGCTCCTCCACCGCGCGGATGGGCACGGGGGAATTGCTGATGAGGGCCTTTAAGAGCAGGCGGTCGTCGTAGCTCACCTGGGGCTGGGCCTCGTCCCGCGCCGTGGTCTGGGAAATGTCAAAGACCTCCTTGGCATAGAAGTTCTGGCCCACGCTGCCGTCCTCGCGGCGGTATGCCTTGCCCGGCTCTAAAATGATGATGGGCAGGCGCTTTTCCTCTTCCAGAATCTCAACGCCCTGGGAAGCCCACTCCTTGTAGCCGCCCACACGTTTAGCGTTGGGGCATTGCTCCCCGATGAGGATGGCGTTGCGGGCGGAGTGGAAGGGGAAGCGGCTCTGGGTGTCCAGATATGCCTTCATGTCGCCGTGCCCTTCGGAAAACGCGCCGAACACCCTGTCCAGGGTGGCGTAGGCTTCCTTGCGCTGCTTTTCCTCGCGGATCTGCCACCACTGTTTTTTCGGCTTCTCCTTTTGCGGCTCCGGCTTCTCGGTGGCCTCCGGCTGGGGCTGCTGTTCAAACAGATCGTCAAAGTTATTCATGGCCGATTACCTCTCTTTCGATTTTGGTTTCTTTTTGGGCTTGGGCGGCTGGTGCCGCGTGGTTTTCTGGGCCGCCCTCTTTTGGGGTGCAGCCGGTTCCTCCCTCTTTGCAGCCTCCGCCTCTTTCTTCCGCTGGGCCTGGATGTCACGAAGCTCCTGACGGACAGACGGCTTCTGCGGCTCATCAGAAGTACCCCTTGCGGACTTGCTGCTGTTCTCTGAGATAGGCGCGGACGGATGGGATTTTTCCTCCGCTGGGGTAAAAGGGACGCTTTTCTCCGCAGAGGGGTTTTCCGGCTGGCTTTTCTCTTTTTGGGCTGGTTTTTCCATCAGCTCGTCTAAGAGCCTGTCGTCCTCGCTCTTTTCCGGGGCGGCTTTTTCCGGGGCCTGCGGCTCGCCGCCGCGCTCCTCGCGGGATTTTTCGATGTCCTCCTTGATGGACGCCGTATCCACCACCGTGAGGTTGAACTTATCCACGATCCGGTTGGCCCTCGCCGCGTCGTCCTCGAACACCAGGATGTCGATGGTATCGTCCCCCTTCCTCACCGGGATGGGGGCATACAAAATGCCGTAGCCCTTGGCCTGCCTGGCAAACTCCGGGCAGTCCTCTTTTTTGAGGGTGTAAACCTTTAAGGGCCGCTTTTCCCGCAGCATGGCCTCAATGCGGGCCTTGCCTTTTGTTTTCTTCTGGTCTTTCAAAATGGTATAAAGGGCTGCGGCCAGATTTTTAGCGGCAACGCCGGTGATCTTAAGGGCAACCTCCGCGCCCTCAAGGCTCATGCGCACCACCTGCTCCGCCGCGTCGCCTGCGTGATTCATAACCGATCATCTCCTTTCCAGCCGTTTCCTCCGGCCTTGTTCCTCGCGGGTTTTCTCTGTTTTTCCAGCCTGCTGTTCCTCGCGGGCAGCCCGTATCTTTTCTTTGAGGGAGAGGGAGCGCGCCGCAATGTCCTCACACAGCTTCACCTCCCGGCGCAGGGCTTTGATCTGCGCAGAAAGGGCGGAAACCTCCGCCCGGATTTGTTCCTGCCGGGCAGGGTCGGCAAGCGCCTCCTTGGTGCGCAGCTTCCGGTACAGGTTTTTCCGCTGTTCGGTCAGGCTGACAAGCCGGGCTTCCACATCCGATTGGTAGGCGCTGAGTTGCTCCAGGGTGTCAACGCGCTGGCGGGAAAGCAGCCTTGCCTCGTCCGTCAATTCCTCTGCCCGGATCAAGTCATTCCGCAGCGCGTGGGGCACATGGCCCCGCTGCCGGTTCTGCTTTTGGGGGAATACCCCTAAAAGGTAGCAGTAGTGGAAGTAGAGGGCGCGAAAGCCCGTGACCTTCCTGGCCTGCTTCAAGTCCCCCAAAAGCCTGCACCGCCTCGGCTCCGGCGTTTCCACCCTCTGAGGGCGGCGCTGGGCCAGAATCCGTTTGCGGATGTTCTCCAGAGAGTAGTCCTCGCCTAAATTGCGCACCAATTTCCTGCCATGGGGCCGGTCGTAAGGGCGCACCGTGATGTCTTTCCCCACCTTGATGTCGTAGCCCATCTGCCGCAGGCGGTAAAAAAACTGCCTCTCCGTCATCGACTGGCGGATGGCAGCGTCTACATCGGCTTTGATGAGGGAGAGATAAGTGGGGCGGCCCTCCTGCTCGGCCCGCCATTCCCCGTAGTGTTTGGATTTTCCACGCTTTGGATTTTCAATGACAGAAAGCCCATACTCCCGGCACAGCCGGTCAGATTCCCTCTGCATGTCGAAGTAATCCTTTTCCGTGCGGTGGTATTTGATCCCGTCGAGAAACGAAACCGTGTTCACCACAAAATGGTTGTGCAGGTGGTGGGCCTTGTCTAAATGGGTGGCAACCAGCACCTGGTATTTCTCGCCCCACAATGCCTTTGCCAGCTTCAGCCCGATCTCGTGGGCCATTTCCGGGGTGGCCTCGCCGGGGGCAAAGCTCTGGTAGCCGTGGTAGGCTACGGTGCCTTCCTCCTTGCCGAACCGCTTTTTGACGGCGATCATCTCATCGCGGGCGGTGGTGGGGCTGCAATTCACCCCGGACACAAACCGCTGCATGACGGGCACATCCTCATCGTCCACCGCAATCTTTCCCGTTTTCTTCTGCTGGACGGCGTACTCAATCACATCGGAGAGGCCCTGGGCCTCCTTGCCGTCCATGCCCTGTTTCTCGTAGGCGGCAGGGTTTTCGGTCTTATCCGGGTTTTCGATATAGATGAGAACCTTGCCCAGCCAGCCGTTCACCCGCCAGATAGACGTGGTAGCCATTGCTTTACTCCATAGGCTTTGGCAAAATCACCGCCCTGGTGATGTCCCGGATGAGCTGGTCAAACTTCCGTGTTTCTTCCTCGTAGCGGCGCTCGTCTATGACGCCCAGCACATGGGCTTTCTGGGCGATCTGGTTTAAGTTGTTTCCAATGCCGTGCAACTCCCGTATAAAGTCAAAGTATGCCGGGGGCGGCGCGTCCTGGGGAACCAGGCCGTTTATCAGGTGGCGCAGGTACACCTCGCGGGAAAGCCCGCTGCGCTTCACCTTTTTGTTGAAGGCTTCCGCCTCTTTTTTGTCCAGCCAAAACTGGACGTGTACGTTGCGTTTTCTCATTCCTCCGAATCCTCCTTCCTGCCTAAGCGGTTGATTTGAAGCAGGCACATAATCAGCACGCCGAACACGCCGCCCAGCAGAAACCCAATGGCAAAAAACAATCCTTCCATAGAAAACCTCCGTTCTGATAAAGGGGTATTAGGGGGCGTTCCCCCTAACAAGCTGCCTTTGTGGTATCACAAAGGCGATGCTTGCTGGTACATATACATTCCATTCCCCGCAGGGGAATACCGAACGCCCGAAAAAACAATTCATCGTTCGCCCCGGTCGCGGCTGCGGCCTCTGGGGTAGAACTCCACATCCCTGAAGCTGTCTGCGTCCAGGATATATTCGCCGTTTTTCCATCGCTCTTCCACCATCCGGCGGTCCTCCTCGCGGCTCGCTGCCTCCACCGTGACCGTCATTTCCATCGTCTCTCGAATTGCAATGTCATACTCGTTCATTGGCCTGCACTCCTTTCTGATTCTAAACTTGGGCAACAAAAAAGAGCGCCCTTTTTCAGAACGCTCTCCAATCGGATGTTTTAATTTCATCTTGCCTTTTCCTGTTTTTGACGGCGGCGGGTGGGGATGGCAAGGAGCTTCCGCACTCGGCCCTCCAGGTGCTTCTCAATGGCCTGCAAGTGTTCCTCCGGCAGATTGAGGCTTTCATGCCGTTTGAACCGGAAGCCGATCATCCGCCGAAGCTGCTCTTTCTGTCTGGCCCCCATGACCTCCGCGCACACCTCCTCATAGGAGATGTTGTAGGGGTTGGAACGGGTTTTCGCATACTCGTCCAGATGGGCATAGTCCTCTTTTCCCGCATAGCAGAACAAGGAAAGCCCGTTGTCAAAGACAGGGGCCGGGGCGATAATCTTCCCACTGTGGTTGTCACGCAGAACGCCGAAGTTGCCAAAGTGCCGATCCTCGTTGTAGATCAGCGCGTCGAACACCAGCATACTGCAAAGCTGCTCGGAAAACTCCGTCCCCAGCTTCTCGTACCAGGCAAGGCAGGCAGCTATTCCTCCGGTGCGCACAATCCGCCCAATGGGGATATATGCCGTGTCGATGTTCGTAAACAGCTCACACTTCGAGGCCGTAATGCCTTTCCAGTTCTCCAGATCGTAGTGGACGGCGTTTAACCCCATGGTTTCCGCAACCTGCGACGCATAGTATTCGCAGTAGGGTTCCCGGCCTGCGTTGGACGCGCCGGTGGTGCCGCCTTTATAAAGATAAATCCCGTCCTGCTCCACATAGCGCCACGCTTTGGGCAGCATACCGCCTGTGGTAAGCTCCGGGGAAGTGGTAAATGCCTGACGGCTTCCGCCCGCGCCGGTGTAGGCCACCAGGGCCAGAATCTCGGAAAAGCGGTTTTCATAAAGGTTGTATTGGGAAAACTTCCCCTCAAACCCCTCCGGCACCACCCAATAGCTGTCGTTCAAAGACAGCCCCTTGCAAACGTCAATGATCCCCTTGGTATCGTTATGGCTGAGGCCCAGGGTTTTCAGAATCTCATCCACAAAGGCGCGGTTTTTGGGAATCACCCGCCGCTCCAGCCAGTGAATAACGCCCTCGCCGGTGCGCTCCATATCCAGGGGCAGTAAGTGGGTCTGTTCCTCATTGGTATAAAGGATTTCGGCCACCAGGCCGGACAATCCCTGCTTCTCCATTGAAAAGCGCATAAGCTCCGTGTCGTAGATACGCAGACTGTAAATGTTGCTCATAGGTTCCTCCTTGTCGTCCAAAAGAAGGGAAACGTCTTTCCCCAGCGCGGACGCAATCTTCAAAATCATATCCAGCGTGGGATTCTGCACACCGCTTTCCAGGCGGCAGATATTGGAGCGCTGGGTTCCCACACGCCTTGCAAGCTCCGCCTGAGAAACGCCCTGTTCCAGCCGGGCCTCTACAAGCTGGGCAATAATTTTTTGCCGTCCATGCAGTTCATCCATGTTCTCACCTCGTCTATAATGTTATCATAAAAGATAACATTATGCAAGGCGAATGACAATATCACCTTTCGCTCATCGTTCTTGCTCCTTTCCTTTCGCGCCCCGGATAGGAATACCCAGCCTTCGGCACAGGTAGTCGTTCACATCCTTTCCCCTGGGCGGCGGGCAGTTTTTGACCTCGTATTCTTTGGAGATCACTGTCTGGATGGCTTCGGCGGCCATCCTGCCGGGGCCGTCGTTGTCCAGATGGAGATAGACGGTTTTCACATGAGGATAATCCTCTAAAAAACGGGTGAGGGCCACAGGCAGCTTGCTCTCCGCAATCTTTTTCTTCGGCTGATATACCCCGGCCAAAGACAGCAGGTTGTGCTGTTTCCAGTCGATTCCGTCCAGCCTGCAAAGGCTGGCATAGGACATGACATCAATGGCACACTCACACAGATGGACAGCCGGATTTTTCCCGCAGGCGGGCAGGGCAAAGGAATAGTGCTTGTCGCTGCCGCTTAAATCCCCGTGGAACCGGCCCTCGCTGATCCCTCGCAGGCAGCCAAACCGCGCTTTTCCGGTTTTGTCAAAGCCGACGAACACCACATTTCCATGGCCCTTATTCCGGCTCTCATAAATGCGCCCGGTCTGGACGCAGAAGTCCAGCACCTCCATGGAAATCCCACGGCCTTTGAGGTAGTCCAGCATAGCCTGGTTGTTTGGGGCGGGCGGCGGCAAAAGCAGGTGCTTCGGTTTTTCTTCCCTTGGAACGGACGTAAAGGACGGCGGCGGGGCGGCAGCCCTGCCGGCAACGGCCTCCATTGCCTCCATGAAAGAACAGCCCTTGACTTTGATGAGGTAGTCCAGCGCGCTGTAACCGCCGATCCCACGGGAAAACCAGCACCATTTGCCATTGGAAATACGCAGGCTGTCGTGTTCCCTGGTGCAGTAGACATTGCCGGAAACATGGACAAGCTCCTGCGGCTCACAGGCTTGTAGATAGGTGAACAAGTCCACCTCCCGCGCTTTTTCGATCTCCTCCTGGTTGTAAAAAGGCATAAAAAAATACAGCCCCCTTCCCATAGCCACAAATTAGCTGCCCGCATGGGGCAACCGGCTATGTAAAGGGGGCTGTATTCTTCGGATATGTAAAAGGCCGACTGGACTATTCCAATCGGCCCCGTGAAAGCGTACAATTATTTATTTCATCGCCATGATACAAAGCCGATGCTTTGTTTCGTCATGGTCAACGATAATCTTTGAAAAGCCAGCGTCTTTCAAAAAATTAGAAAGCTGTGCTTTATCAAAAATCTGCAAGCCCTCTATGACATCCAGCCACTTTTCATCACTTCTATTTGTACCGTCAGATTCATTTACAATCAAAAACAAGCCATTCGGTTTTAATACTCGACAGACTTCCCGGAAACTTTCTGTAGGCCCCGGCCAAAAATAGACGGTTTCAAAGGCTGTGGCCAGATCAAAACTATTTTCTGAAAAAGGCAGTGTAGCGACATCTCCCTGCAATACCTGGCACCTCTTATGTTGGATTTCCCGCCGATTGACCTGTTTTGTTTTTTCTACGGACACCTCAGAATAATCCAACGCGGTCAACGTCGCCTTTGGAAAATTATTAAGAAGCTGGGCCGCATTGCGTCCGCCACCGCAGCCTAATTCTATGATCGTCTGGGGCTGGATAGAAGATAAATGCCTTATGCCCCAGTCGGACACCCCCGCATGAGCTTTATTCATTCCGCTTACCATCATCTTTCCTAATATCCCGTCCGGCTTCCGGGTATTACTAAAATATTTTTTTATCAGTCCCATTTTCCTTACCTCTGAAATGAATTAGTTGTAGCTAACCGCTTTTATTATACAGCACTTTTTTGAAAAAGTCCATCTTGGTATGTAAAAGGCCGACTGGATTGCTCCAATCGGCACAGGGGAATCAACGCTCCAATCCCACAACCTTCCGTTCCGGGACTTCTTCGCCCTCATCGGGAACGCTGTCAATGAGCGTCTTGTCTTTCTCATCCACTTTCAGCAGGACGTTCAGTTCATTCAATCGGGCGGTTTTTTCCGCCAGCTCCTCCTCGCGGGCAAAGGGCGCGCCCAATTCAGCGCGGGCATTTTCAAGCTGCCCTTTTGTTTCCTCCAGGCTGCTTTGCTCTGCCTGCAAGCTCCCCGCAAGGTTTTCAAGGGCATTGTCCAGACGGGCGATATTGCCGAACACATCCGCGCCCAGCGTCACCGTATGGGAGAGGGTGCCTTTCAGGGTAATGCGGTACTCGTTGCTGATACCATCATAGGCCAGCACCATGGAAAAGCCCCTGTATTCTCCCAGCAAAACCGCGTCGGAGCCAGTCATTTTGCTGCAAACGTCGATGATAGCTTTGCCAGCGTCCTCTTTTTCGGCATACTGTTTGCCCTCGATCACCATGCCGCAGAAGCCCTCTTGACCTTTCGGATGGGCGGCTGCCAGCGCCACATCCTTCTCATAGCCCGCAATCCGTTCTGTAATCCGAGCGATGTCTGCCGGGTATTCGCGCAGCACCAGCTCCTCCAGGGAATACCGCTGATTGAGATAGCTGGCCTTGAGCATATTGAGCTTTGCCACCTCCATATCCAAATTGCATTTTTCAATGATGAGAGGGTTGCCGGTGGCCAGCGCCTTGATCTCGGAATAGCTGAGGGCCGTTTCGTCCACATCCTCTGCCACTCGGACAGGGGCCTTGCTGGTCATGATCTGAGCAATGAATTTCTGCTTGTTTTCCACAAGCTGGTAAAGGTAAGCGTCAAACGTACCCTCGGTTACATAGCGGAAGATTTCCACCTCCTCGTTTTCATTCCCCTGACGGACAATACGGCCCAGCCGCTGCTGAAGGTCGGAAGGCCGCCAGGGGCAATCCAGATCGTGCAGGGCGATCAGCCTGTCCTGTACGTTAGTGCCAGCGCCCATCTTCTGAGTGCTTCCCATCAGCACTCGTATCTGCCCGGCACGGACTTTCGCAAACAGCGCCTTCTTTTTTACCTCACTGTCGGCGTCATGGATGAACGCGATCTCATCCTCCGGGATACCCTGCTCCATGAGCTTCTTTTTCAGATCGTCATATACGTTGAAAGAGCCGTCTTTGGTGGGCGTGGACAGATCGCAGAATACAAGCTGGGTCGAACGCTGTTCTTTGGTCTGTTCCCAGATTTTGTAGACGTTCCGGGCGCAGACAGCCACCTTGCCGTTTGGGTCGTCGGCAGCCAGCGGGTTGATAAGACGCATATCCAGGGCCAGCTTGCGCCCGTCATTGGTAATGCGCAGCATATTGTCCACATGGGGGTCAACGCCTCCATCCCGGATTTTTTCCGCCCGTTCCGCCAGCCCTTTCACCATCTCCTGCTGAAGCTCGGACGGCTTGATAACCTCTGTGTGAAAGTTGGCCTTTGGCACGGGAAGATGGAGCATATCTGCCGTCTGGATGTCGGCCACCTGTTTGAAAGCGGCCATCAGCTCCGGCAGATTGAAAAACTTGGCAAACCGGGTCTTGGCCCGATAACCGGTGCCTTCCGGGGACAGCTCGATGGCGGTGATGGTTTCTCCAAAGTCGCTGGCCCAATCGTCAAAATGGATGAGGCCCATTTCCTGCAACAGCCCGTACTGCAAATACCGCTGGATGGTGTAAAGCTCCACCATACTGTTCGAGATGGGGGTGCCTGTGGCAAAAATTGTGCCGCGCCCTCCGGTGAGTTCATCCAGATAGCGACATTTCATAAAGAGGTCGGAACTTTTCTGCGCTTCGGTCTGGGCGATCCCGCCTACGTTGCGCATTTTCGTCATTAAAAAGAGGTTCTTAAAATAATGGCTCTCATCCACAAACAGGCGGTCAACGCCGAGCTGCTCAAACGTCACCACATCGTCCTTGCGGCTCTGGTCGTTCAGTTTTTCCAGCTTTGCCTCTAAGGATTTCCGGGTGCGCTCCATCTGCTTGACGGTGTAGCGTTCCGCCTTCTGTGCTTTGGCCTGTTCAATGCCAAACAGGATTTCATCAATCTGCTGCTGTAAAATGGCCTGCTGGCGCTCGGCGCTCATGGGGATTTTCTCAAACTGGCTGTGGCCGATGATAACCGCGTCATAGTCGCCGGTGGCAATACGGCTGCAAAACTTCTTGCGGTTTTGTGTTTCAAAGTCTTTTTTCGTAGCAACCAGAATATTGGCGCTGGGATAGAGCTGGAGCCATTCCGCCGCCCATTGTTCCGTGAGATGGTTTGGCACCACCACAAGCGACTTGGTGCAAAGCCCCAGCCGTTTCATCTCCATGGCGGCGGCCACCATTTCAAAGGTTTTGCCCGCGCCTACCTCGTGAGCCAGCAGGGTATTCCCGCCGTACATAACATGGGCGATGGCATTGATCTGGTGGGGCCGCAGCGTAATTGCCGGGTTCATGCCCTCGAAACGGATATGCTGGCCGTCGTATTCACGGGGACGGCTGGAATTGAAGGTTTCGTTGTAGATGGCGCACAGCCGTTCCCTGCGGTCGATGTCTTTCCAAACCCACTCGGAAAACCTCTGCTTGATAAGCTCCTGCCTGTCCTGGGCGATAGCGGTTTCTTTTTTGTTGAGAACCGGCTTTTTATTGCCATGTTCGTCCTCGATATAATCAAAAACCCGCACATCCTTCTGGTTCAGGGTTTGCTCCAGGATGTGGTAGGCGCTCATGCGCTTGGTGCCGTAGGTGGTGTTAGCCTTGACATTGGCCCGGTCAAAGTTTTTCTCGGTGATATTCCACTGGCCGGTGGACTCGGAGCGCAGGATTTTGATACGATTCTGGGCCTGCCCATAGGGAGTGAGCAGCTCCACCATAAACTGCTGATATACGTCGATAGGAACCCAATTCGCGCCAATACGCACACCGATCTCCCCAGCGCCCAGGTCGTGAGGCTGGACAGCCTCCAAAGCCTCCACCTGTTTACGGGCGGCTGCCTTTTGGCTGTCCGGGGCCGCCTCCAGAAAGGCTTTTGCCATCCGCAGCTTGCGGCGTACATTCCCCGAAAGGTATTCGTCCGCCGTCACGGGGGAAAAGGCTTGCAGGCTGAGGGAAGCTCCCCGCAGCCTGTCCGGGTTTTCCGGGCCTTCGATGTTGCGGAAAATCACGCCGGAAAGCTCGGCCTCCAGTTCCTCCGGGGATTTGCCGGAAAGCTGGGCCATATACTCCATGTCTACACGGGCTTTCTCTGCAATCGAAACAGCCAGGGCCTCGCTGGCGGTGTCCACGCTGGTCACAGCCACATGGGGCCGGATGGTGCGTTTGGTGAACATATCCGTTTTTCTTTTTAGGCTGCCATCTTCGTCCAGCACCTCCAGAGAACACAAAAGGCAATAGCTGGAGTCCTCCGAAAAGGCCAGTTTATTGCCCCGGCTGCTGATAAGGCCGTATTTTTTTGTGAAGCTGTCATACAGGGTATTGAGCTTTGCCTGCTCCTCTTTGACGTCTGCGTCCGGATAGCCTTCGGTCTGGTAGTCGATGAGCCGGCGCACACATTCCCGCAGCTCGATCATGCCCCGGATTCGGTTTTCCGCCGTCACGGATACCTCCAAAGGGTGCATACGGCTGTTTTCCCGATAGTACACCTGTCCATCCACAACGGTATAACTAAAGTTCCTGACATTCGGGTCGGCGGGGATGGAGCGGTCTTCCTCCTCGTCCAGTTCCTCCAGCTCGTAGGGCTTGATCTCCGCCTGCAAAAACTGGACGGCTTCGGCAAGCAGCTCTGACAGGTCGGCCCCCTCGCGGGCTTTGCAGGCGCTGTCCGGGCCAAACCGCGTGGATTCCATCACCATGTCGCCTAAAACCATCTCCGGGTGCTGCACAAAATAGCTGTTCATGCGGATGCCGTTTTCATCCGTATCCAAATGCAGCCAATCCGGCTCCAAATCCGTGATATGGTCGCGCTTTTGCAGAAAGAGGATGTCGCTGGTGACTTTTGTTCCGGCATTTTGCTTGAAGGTGTTGTCCGGCAGGCGGATAGCGCCAATCAAATCGGCGCGCTGGGCCAGATATTTGCGGACGGCAGAGTTTTCCTTGTCCATGGTTCCCTTGCTGGTAACAAAAGCAATAACCCCTCCGGGCCGCACCTTGTCCAGCGCCTTCCCAAAGAAATAGTCGTGGATGAGCCAGTGGTGCTTGTCGTACCGCTTATCTATCACCTTGAAATCCCCAAAGGGGACGTTGCCCACCGCTACATCAAAGAAGCTGTCGGGCATTTGCACCTTTTCAAAGCCGTTCACGGAAATGCTGGCATTCTGGTAAAGCTGCTGGGCGATTCTGCCGCTGATACTGTCCAGCTCCACACCGTAGGTTTTGCTGCCTGCCATATCTGCCGGGAGAAGCCCCAAAAAGTTGCCGGTGCCGCAGGATGGCTCTAAGATATTGCCCTGCTGGAAGCCCATCTGGGAGAGAGCCTTGTAGATTCCCCGGATGACAACGGGCGGGGTATAAAAGGCGGTGAGGGAGCTGGCCCTTGCCGCCGCGTACTCGTCCTCGTCCAAAAGGCTTTTCAGTTCCTGGTAATGGGGGCTGGTTTCTTCAAAGCAGTCCGCAAGGCCACCCCAGCCCACATAGCGGGATAGCGCCTCCTGTTCTTCCGGGGTAGCCAGCCGTTCCTCGGCCTCGATCTGCTTCAAGGTACGGATGGCGGCTGCGTTAGCTGCATATTTTTCGCTGGGTGTGCCATGCCCCAGGGCGTCATCAGTGATATGAAAATCATGGCGCTGTTCCCTGGGGATTTCCGGGTGTAGAGGGGCAAAGGTCACGCGCTCACGGCGGGGGCGCTTGGGCAACTGCGGGAGCATTCTTTCTTTTAGAGGTTGTAATTCTGCCTGTTCCTCTGGGGAGAGAGCCTGTGCAGCTTGCTCGATTGCATATTGATTGGGGAAGTTCCTGAAAACGCACAGCCATCTGTTTTCATGAATGTCATAGACGGCAGCGCCCTCGTAGGCAAAGTCGCTTTCCCCCTCCATAACGCCGTCCACATACTTCTGTGCAGCCTGTTCCGCTTCTGCAAGCGTTTGATACCTCTGCTTGTCTACAAACCCTTTCTCCTCGTTAGGATACACGACTACTTGATAAGGCGGGGCCATCAGGCGGTCATAGCGCCCTATATCCTCCGGGGCAAGCCATTCCGGTTTTTCAGGGAGAGCAGCATATAATTCCCGCATTTTATCAAGATGCGTTCTTACATATCCAGACCAAAGGTGCTTTTCCGCCCGTTTGCCAGCCCCCAGAAAGTAATCGCAGTCGGCTTTTAGGCGGCTCAACAGCCGGTAATTCTCCTGAGAAGCCGGATCACCGTTAAAAATGTGGATGGATTCCAGTTCTTCCTCTGAAGCAGAGATAAGGTTATCAAAGACCAGTTCCTCCAGCTCGTTTTGGATGAGTTCCTCCAGGCTCTTGTACTGCCTGCGCTCCAGGAATTCGCCGTTCAGATACCTCTCTATGCGGAAGTTGACCAGATCAGCGTTGACCTGGATGGGGATTTTCTCATCTGTAATAGTGGTGTAGGCAAGACCCACATTCCCCAGGTCGCTGAAATCAGCAGGCTCGTTGTATTCATCCTCACAAAACTCGTTAATCAGATCCTTTGCCTTTTCCAGAAGTTCTGTATCCGGTTCCTCTGTCAAAAACTCACGCTCAATAAAGCCTGCAATTTCCCGGTTGCTTCCTTCGCCTCCGTGGGCTTGGTATTCGGCAATGCCGTCTGCGATCAATTCTTCGGAAGCCACAAACCCAGCTTCTTCCAGATACCCCGCAATTTCTTCCCGCTGGGCCTGTTCCGGGGTGAGTGCCGGGGGCAGCTCCTCCATTTCTTCTATACAAAGGGTGATGTCTGCCGCGATTTCTTCCTCCGGGTCGGCATGGTCGAGGAAAGATTGCAGAAGCCTTCGGATTTCCTCACGCCGGGCCGGGTCATGGAGCTGTTCTGCAATGGTTTCTACTGCCTGCGCGTCGGTATCCCCATAGCCCATCCGGGAGCCGTCAAACTCGCCAATAAAATACAGCACTTGGGCCGCCAGCTTGGAATAGGGGTCTGCGGCTTCTTCTTTTTGGGGTGGTTCCTGCACTTTGGGCGGCGTGTGAAACACGGGCGCGTCCTGAGTGGCGGAAACCGTCATTTCTGAGGTGTCGGCAATATGCTGAATCTGATCCCGCACCGTCTGGGGCATTTCCTCATCATAAAATTGCACGGTGCGGTCGGGGGCAATATGGGCCACCGTTTTGTAATCCCCGTGTTCTTCCTCCAGCCTGTTCCAGACAGTGAGGCCGTTCCCCAGATGTCCATAGCCCAGGTCATAGGCTTTTTCCGGGGGCATGGCGGGGGCCGCAGGCTCCTTGTGTTCCGCAAAGAGGGTAAAAGTACCCTGCCGGAACGCAGAAAGGTTTTCAAAGGCTGTTTGCCGCCACTTATACATCCGGTCGTCCTGCGGGGTGGCTTCCCACACCGGCACCATCATCTGGTAGATTTCCTCCACGCGGGCCGGGTCGTCAAGCTGCGGCTCGATGAGCTTCACCGCGTCCCAATAGTCAAAGCCAAACGGATAGGGGTGCGGCTGCTCCTGGGGTACGTTCTCAAAGAAAGTGTGGATGTTCCGGGCAAGCTGGTGTTTTTCATACTGCGGCATAGCGGCCCGGTCATCCTCGGATAAAAACCGCCCCTGGGCGATCATGGCGCTGACGCGCTTTTCCACCGCGTTCCATTTCAGCTCCACCTTGGCGTAAGGCTCTGTGATACTGCCATGGCTGAAATGGACGCCCTTGCCGGGCTGATAGGTCACGTTGTCATTTCCGCCATGATACCCGCTGTATTCCCCATGGTAATTCTTTAAGAAATCCTCGCGCTCCCTGCGGTCTGTGTGGTTGCGGTAAAAGGAATACACTGCCAGCCGGTAGTCGGTGCTGCGTTTTCCTCCGCGCAAAAGTCTGTCAATCTCATCCATGGAGATATACAAACGCCGCTGAGGGTCATAACTTTCAGCGGCGGTAAAGTGCAGAGGTTCCCGCTGTAAATCTGTAAGCTGTGCTTGCAGCACAAGAGGCCGATAAAAACGGAAACGCAGAATGTCCGGGTTATCCTGATAGGCTGCGGCAAACGCTTCATATTCGGAGAGGATGGCCTGTAAGCTATCTTCCCGGCCTAACAGCCCTGCGATTTCCTCCACTGCCTCCGGGAATCCACCTGGTTTATCATAGATGGCTCGCAATGAGGGGAAAAACCGCTTTTCTTCATCCTCAATGTCACGGAACATCAGCAGCAGCCGGTCGGCCAGGTCATGGATTTCATAGTGATCTACTTGGTCAAGCTCGCTCTGGGGCATATACCGCCCCAGCTCCAGCAGTTCCCGGATACGGGCTGCCGCCTGTTCCCAGGAGATAAGCGTGGCGCTGGAACCCTGGGCGCTCTCGCCCCCGGCTATGCGGATTCCTTCGGCATTGTACCAGACAGCATACTTGCGCCCATCCAGACAGAAGCCCGCGCCGTTTTCCCCATAGTGTTCTGCAAGGAAACGGGCGTTGTCTGGCTTATCCTTTTTGAAATAGGCGCAGATGGTGAGGCGGCTGTTCTCATGGTTGGAGCCGATACAAAGTGCCTCATCGATCACCTGCTGGGGCAGCGCATGAGAAAAGAGGGAAATCTGGTTTCCGCCTTCCGACTGCGGCTGGCTGAAAACTCCAAAATCAAAGAGGGACATCTGCTGGCCCTCCTGTGTGGGGAGCTTGCGGATGTCCGTCTGGATAAAGTATTCTTTTTTGTCGATGAGCTGGGCTGTCCATTCCGCCACCAAACCCCAGGAAAACACGGCTTCTTTGGTGCGAGATGGGTAAGAGCCTTCCCACATGAGCAGCCCGTCCTCCTGCGGCTTATACCCCAGGCGCTGCCCATCTGCAATGATTTCGGTGTACCTGTCCTGGTAAGCCGTTTTCAGATAATCGGCCCGTTCCTGCGTATCCTGGTGGACGGAGAAGAAAAGCTCGATCTGCTGTTTCTTATACTTGAGGTCATCGTCCTTATTGGCGATAACGGCCATGATCTGCTTTTCATCCAAAAAAGCGGGCAGCTCTGGGCTGTCCGCTTCCTCTGCATTTAGGGTGCTGGGCTGTTCCGGTTCGGAAATTAGTTGTAAATCAGCTCTTTCAGTATGATCTCCTCCGCTGCGTTCTGAAGGTTGTTCATCAGCCCTACCCACTTCATCGGGTCGCGCTCCTTCAGCTCCTCCGTCACGCCGTTCTCTTTGGCCATCTGTGTCACCATCTGCTCCATCTGGCGCTGGGCCGTCTGCTCGATCTCCGCCAGATGGCTGGAGAGCTGCCCGCTGGTCAACAGGTTCGTGTAGGTGATCCTGCGGTGTTCTTTCAGAAACTTCTTCCGAAGCAATGCGTATTTCCCAGAGGGAGCCTCCGGCTCCTGCGGGGGCAGAAGGTTCGGCAGGTTGTAGTCGCCCTGTCTCGTGTATGTGATCCCGTTCATTCTCAAAACTCCTTTCTGACGGCTGGTTTCTCTGTTCAGTTACAGCATACTGGATTTGCGGCTGGCCTGCAAATGTGCGATTCTCTTTTTGGGGCTGTCTTTGCAGGGCGAGGACGGTGCGGGAAATCTCGGAAAGGCACATCTGGGAGATGTCGCCGGTGGCCACGCCCAGGGCGTTGAGGGTTTCCGGCGTGTTAAAATTCAGCACATCCCGGAAATCCTCATCCTCAAAGGTTCCGGCAGGGTCAAGGCCGCAGCGCACCATGAGCATATATCCAATGCTGTTTTCCAGGGCCTTGCGGTACAGGACTTCCACGTTGTATTCGTCCAATTCCTCTAAAAAGCTGCCTTCCGTAACGGTTTTCAGTTCGGAGAGGTAGTCCTGGATGTTATCCTCCACTGCGTTTTTCGCCGCAGAGAGCAGGGCCGCGCCCAAATCCTCCTTATGCTCCAGCTCGCCAAAGCTGTTCTCCAGCGTTTCGATGATTTCCGGTTCATATTCCGGCCTCACAGCCCAAAGAGGGATGGACTGGGGGAAGTTCCCCTCATGGGTGTCGGAAATGTCAAAGTAATATTTCAGCCGGGGCCTGCCCGTATGCTCGCCGTCAAAAACAGCAATGCCATTCGCGCCCCGGTTTACCCAGCGCCCAAACCGTTTATTCCATCGCTCGATCTCCAGGACGGCGGTGGCGTCCGGGCGCTGGGCATAGACAAGCAACTGCTCATCAAAGGAAAGACGGTAGTTGCGGCAGGCTGAGGCAAGAAATGCCTGCCACTGTGCCGGAGCTGTCACACTTCGCTGGGTTTCATGGTACAGCTCCGTCAATGCTTTGTATCGTATCGCCATCGGTTGCACCTCCTTTTTTGTTATTCTTTTTCTGTGTTTTTCAGCTCCGCGCTGTAATCTCGATCCGGGTCATACTGCCTGCAAAGGGTAAGCAGAAGCAGCCAGATGGTTTCTCCGGCTTCGCTGGGGTACAGCCGCAGATCCACGCAGGACGCTCCATATCCATCTGTAAAAGGCGTTCCGTAGGCCATACATTTGGAGAACAGCCGTTGTGCCATCTGGCGGTATTCCTCATACGGATTGTTTTGGGCGTGTTCACGCAGAAGCGTAAGCAGAAGATTAAACCATGTGGTGTGTGTTTCCAGTTTTACGGGCGGCAGATTTGCCATTTTTCTCACCTACCTTTCCAATGACGCAGCTTTGCGCTGTCGGGATTTGACTGGTTGACCCTGCTCATCGTAGTTTTTGGGGTCTGCGGCAGGGGTCTGCCATCCGAACATGGAGCCGGCCAGCATGGCGGCCTCCTGCGCTTTGGTGACACCGTTTTTCACATTGCAGTCATCCGCGAACTCCCGATTCTGTCTGGCGTCGGGGGTTGAAAAATCATAGCAGGGGCTGTATCCATTTTCACCCCTGGTTAGGAGAATCAGTTCCCCGGATGAAGGAAGTACGCTGAAGCATTGTGCAGGCAGAGAGGAGCGTAGGGGAATGACGGTGCTGCCGTTTCGTTCCATCATCTCAGCGAATTGATAGACATGACAGAGGTTATCCCATCCACCGCCAATCTCCATATGGCACTCGTCAATATACCGGCAGCTTCGGTCAACATGACTGCCATCGGAACGCTGAATACGGATGTGGTCGCCGTCTGGAATACGGAACAGCTCCCTGCCGCTGGAAGCCATAAATCGAATGCCTTCTTGGGCCTTCTCTATGTGGTGTTCTAAAAACCGGGCAACGTAGGCGTAGAGGTAAAAGTTATAATCTCCATAGTTGAGATTACACCGCAGCATATAGGTGTGCTGGGACGTTTGCACCTTAAAACCATACTCGGTGCAGTAGTTCCCCTCAAATTCAGCCTCTGGATGTTGACAGCAGAACCTGTTCATGCTGGCCCGGCTACAAAGCAGCCCATCCTTTTCCCGCAAGGCGTTGACCACTTCGTCAAACTCCGCCTTGAACTCACCGTCCTTATATTCCTTTCGGCGGTCGAACCAGGAAGTATAAAACTCTTGCCCAGCGCCAAAATCCCCGCGCAGATAGCCGATACAGCCCGTTTGACCCTCGATCTGACTGCTCTGGCTGTATGCGTACAGCCGTTCCTCCGGGGTCATGCTGGTAATTTGAAACTTCATCATCGTTCACGCTCCTTGTGTTTTGCAGTTTTTGAGTGGGGAGTCCGCGCCTTTTCCGCCCTCATCTTTTCCCGTGCCTGCCAGTATTCCGGGTGGAAGGTTTGCAGGCTGTCGTTAATCACAGCCTCGTATTCCCCAGGGGCAAAATACTCGTTGACAGGCGCTTGATACAGCCCTCTGTCCATCAGCTCCCGCAAAGCCACCGGCGCGGCGCAGTCCTCCTCAAAGCAAAGGTAGCCGCGCTCCATAAAGCCGCAGGTCTTGGCCTCCTTGCAAAGCACCTTGTCCGCAAGCTCCCGGCTGACCATAACCCCGCCATGGCCTGCGGTGCTGACGGAATAAGCGCCGGGGCAAAGGGTGTGGCAGGTCTGGATTTCTCCCCAGGGGGAATCGGCGGGTTCCAGCTCCATCTTGTTGGGATCAATGCCGCGCTGCTCCAGATATTGAACCTCCTCATGCGCCCGCGCTACCAAATCCTTTTGCGCGTCAAACAGGCTGCTGAAATAGTGGCCCCAGTAGTAATCCGTCCGGTCTTTGCATTTCCAGGTAACGAATTGCTGAGGCGCTGTCAAATGGACGCCCAATACAAACTCGCTTTCGCCCACATGGCAGGAATCCGTTATGACATATCCTGCATTTTCTCTGTAATCCATCATCGTTCACGCTCCTTATTGGTTTTCTTTTGAGCCTGTTCCTGCTGGATGGCAGTAAGCCCATGCCTGGCCCAGCCGGGAAGGTTTTCCGGCTCCATCGTTCCCATCACATCCATGCGCTCATACCGGCTCTCTTTGCCGGTATAGAGATCAATGCAAAAACAGGCGGTGCCCCGGCTGTGGGGAGAAGCGCCAAAGCCGCCCGTGCAGAGCTTGAGTTGATGGGTTGCCCTGCGGTATTCCCGGCGCAGCACATCCGGCTTTACCACCACGATTTTTCCATGCAGATCATCCTCACCGGAAAGAGGGGTGCAGCTCTCCGCTGTGATAAGGCGGTCGTTTATGCCCTGTATGCGGGGCTTGTTCAGTTCTATGCGGGTTTTCTGCGCTTGCTCGGCAACCCGCCGGCCGAACAGCTCTGCAATCTCTGGGAAATCATCACTTGCCATCACTTCGCTGTATTCTGCAAACAAAGCATTTTGACGGCAAAAGGCGCACATATACTTCATGCCGGTTTCATCCCGTGGATTTTCCCCCAGAACAATCTCCCGGTCGCCTATATGCAGCCCTTGGATGATCTCATAATCACCGGCCATGCGTTTTTCCTGTAAATCATCGTTCATCTCTTTGCCTCCGTTTCGCTCAAAATAAACGCCTTGATTTCCTTTACACTGGCGAAATCCCGTTCATCCCCTGTGAGGTAGCGCACCGCCTCCTGCCATTGAGAGAACGGATAGGCATTTTCCTCCATCCGGCGTAGGTCGGACAGCGCCATCCGGCGCAGGAACGGTGCAAGATTGAGGTCGGAAATGTAGCAGCCGCGCCGGGCCGCCAGGACGTCCAATATATGCAGCTCGCTCATGGGCGCACCTCCATCCCTCCCGCCTCTTTCAGAAGCTCCTCCACCAGCCTGCCGCTGCGGATTTTGTTGCGGTCGGCCAGCACCTTGTTCTGGACGCACAGCACCGCCCGGATGTTGGGGACGGTAATGCCGGGGATCTCCACCATCTCCTCCGGGGTGACGGTGAGAAGCTGCACCGGGGAATAGCCCGCCTGGGCGAAAATGCGGAACAGCCGCTGTTCAAATGGTTCTTTCATCTGCCATCAAGCTCCTTTCCAGTTCTTTTTTGGGTATGTAAGAGGGGCGGCCCCGTATGGCCGCCCCTGTGGCTTCTGCTATTTCTTCCGGCTTCTGATTTTAAGGAAGATCAGCCCGCCGATGATGAAAAGAACAAGCCCGATGGCAATGATTGCTTTTAATTCCATGATGATTTCCTCCTGACACAAATTCAAACCGCCTTATTCAGCGGATTTGTTACCCTTTTTTCTCTTGTTCACATATCCCAGAATACCCAGCGTGGCAGCGCCCGCAGCGGACACGCCCATGAGGGCCATCCAAAGCCACGGCTTGCTGTCATCGCCGGTTTTCGGTGTGTCGCGCAGTTCATTGTGCATTTGCGCCACAGTGGTCTTATCCGCCAGGATTGTCACCGTCTTATCCGCAGGCAGCACATAGCTGGCGCTGGCCCCGTCCGACACCTCGGACACGGTGTAATCGCCTACGCGCAGGCCCTCGATGTGGATTTCACCGTTTTTATCGGTTTTGAAGGTCTGGTCGTAACCGTTCGCGCCCGTCACGCGGAAGGAGAAGCCCTCCACCTTGCCGTCGCTGGATGTCTTTTCAATCCGCAGGGAGCCGGTCTGGGCCGCGTTGACAAAGCCTTTTCCGGCCTCGTTCTCTACCTCGTAGATTTTGCCGTGTTCGGCGATCTCCACATAGTAGGCGTTTTCATCCAGCAGGAAGCCCTCCGGCGCTTTGGTTTCCTTTACGAACACGCCGCCGTAGAGGATATGGGCCATCTCATAAATGCCGGTGCTGGTTTCCTCCATCTTGCCCAGCAGTTCGTCGCCCTCGTCCAGCTCCTTATTTCCATTGGTATCGCGGTACACCTCGAACTCGGCCCCGGTGAGCTTGTTGTCCGGGTAGTCCTTATCCACTTTCGTGAGCCGCAGGTTGCCGTAAATGCGCTCGTTGGCAAGGGAGATTTCCACTACCTGCCCATCTTCCTCCACAGTGACGGGGATGACCTCATCAGAGAGAATGAAGCCTGCCGGGCTTTCCAGCTCTTTTAATACCCAATCCCCAAAAGGCACATCCGCGAAAGAGAAGCTGCCGTCCTCCGCAGAGGTGGCGGTGGCAAGGGCGTTTTCTGCGGTAAACTCGGTTTCATCGCTCTGAAAGAGACCGATCACAGCCCTGGAAAGGCCCGTGCCATTCTCATCGGTTTTGAGGCCCCGGATTTCACCGCGGATCAGCTCATTGGAAACAGCCTCGCCATTGTTGGCGGCAATCTCCACCACGGCCAGGGAAGGCCCGCCGTATTCAAAGCTGAACGGGAAGGTTTCACCATTCAGCAGGTAATGGCTGTCGGTGGACAGCTCCTTCAGATAGAAGCTGCCAAAAGGCAGGTCGGTCTTGCACATGGCCTGGCCGTTCTCATCCACAGAAACGATTTCCAGAAGCCCGTCTGCCGGGATGATGGAGCCGTCCGCTGCGGTGATGTCCTCCTGGGCATAGAGGCCAAAGGTAACAGCGGTGATTTCGCCATTCATGCCAATACCAAAGGTTTCATCCTGCTCCAGTACCTTGTCAAGCGTCACAAGGGCTTTCTGGCGCTGGTTGTAGAAGCTGGCAGAAGTTTCGGTGATTTCGACTTCCTGGCCTGCATACACAAGCTCCACCTCGGTGATATTCTCGCCGGTGTCCGCCATGCCGTGGGGGAACTCGATTTCTTTCACCTGGAATTTGCCCAGGTAGAGAGGCTGGCTCTGGGCCGTCCCGTCCTCCCCGGTGGTGATGGTGTCCACCACTTCGCCCGCAGAATAGCGCAGGGTGCCGTCCGGCGTGTAGACGTCCTCCAAAGCTGTGATCTCAAACACCGCGCCCGGCAGGCCGGTCACTTCGTACACCGGCTGATAAACGCCCTCGTTTTCCTGCACGGATGAGAATACTTCGCCGGTTTTGCTGACCTTGATAACGCCTTTCTGGGCCATGTTGGACTTGGTGACTTCGATGACTGTCACGCCGCCCTCCTCGGTAGAATTGTCCTCGGTCACATCAAAATACACAGGGGTGCTGTCCAGCACATAGCCATAGGGGGCCTGCACCTCCACCAGCGAATAGCCGGAGCCATACTCCAGCTTTTCCGGGGTGACAAGATAGCCCTCGGCATTGGTGTAAAAGGTATCAATCGTGGTGGGCGTCGGATAGGTGAAGGTCATTTCCACCTTGCTGCCATCCGGGCGGTAAATCTGGAAGCCTGCGCCCGCATAGGGGATGGTGACGCCGGTTTCCGCGTCCACCTTGACTACTTTTATATAGCTTTCAAAGGCTGCATTGTTGATGAGATAGCGGTAGGTCTGCCCGTCCTGGGAGATATACACCTCAAAATCATCCATCAGCTCCCGGCCCTCCCAGCCTTTGGTCTGATGGACGATATACGTTCCATAGGGCAGCTTTTTCGACTGCGCAAAGCCATTCTCATCACAAACAAGAACATCGCGCTCGGAGTCCTTTGCCGCGTCATAGCTGCCCGCAGCTTTCAGATAGATTTGGAACTCTGCGCCTTCCTCCGGGGTTTCAATTCCTGTTTCGCCATCGTCCGTGTGTTTGATGATGGCAATATCCCCCTTGATGATCTGCTCTGTCACATCATTGGCGGTATCATTCAGCTCAATGGTGTATAGCTCCGGCTCCGCGCCCACATGGTGGATGGTGGAATCCACAAGGTAGCCCTCGCTGGGATTGATTTCACGGATCGTCCAGTCGGAGTCGCAGACATAATAGCCGGTGGTGAACTGACCATTCTCGTCGGTCGTAAAGCTGTCGATGAGGGTATCGCCCTTATACAGCCCGTAGGTCGCTCCGGCAAGGGAGCCGTCGCCCTGGGGCGTTCCTGTTTCCACATCGCTCTTGGTGACGGTGACACGGAACTTTTTGAGGATATTGTTCACGGTTTTATCCGTGACCTCATTCCATTCGATGGTAGCTGTCTGGGCCTCCGGCACCACATAGCGGATGGGGGTATCCACCTCCTCCAGCACATAGCCCGTGCCGATCAGCACGTTTTCAAACCTTGCCACTCCTGTGGAATCCGTCACCGCGTACTCATCCACCGGCAGGCCGGAGAGGGATGTGCCGGACAAGTGGAAGGTCATGCCCTCCGCCAAACCGTCCTCGCTGGTTTTGGTAACTTCCAAACTGCCACGCTTGAGAACATTGTTAAAGGTCACGGTAGCCGTCTGGCCGCTGACGATGGTGACGCGCTGGGTGGCCTGGGGTTCATATTTGTCAATGGACTGCTCGGTTACGGTGTAAACGCCGGGATTGAGGTCGGTAATGTCGATTTCACCTGCGGCATTGGTGGTTTTGGTGGCGTTATATCCCTCGCCGGTGATGGTAAAGGAAATCCCCTCCACCTTGCCGTCCTCGGAAGTTTTGATTAACTTCATATTGCCGGTTTTCACTTCCAGATTAAGGTAGCCTACCATCTGGTCGGAAACCGTCGTGCCGTAGGTGGCAAAGTCCTGGGTGCCGCCCCCGGTCACGCCGTCCGTCCAAACCACCACGCCGCTGCGCTGGGCGCTGATCTTTTCCGCTTTCACGGTTACAGAGCCTTTGAGGGCCTGGCTGGATGTGATGGTGAGCTGGCTGCCGTCTACGGAGAAATTCAGCCCTGCGGTGCTGCTGCTAAAGGTATAGTCCCCCAGTACACCGTTGGTATCTGTAAGTGTGGCAGAATACTTTTCTCCATCCCATTTCAGCTCATAGGCTCCCGCGTCGGCGGTGCTGCTGAAAAAGCTGGGCAGCATGGTATGGCGCTTCACCGCGCTTTCAATCGCGGAATACTGGCTGAAAATCTGGCTGCGCAGGGGATGTTCCGCGCTGATATATTCCGTTACATTGTTTTTCCCCTGGGCGTTGGCGTCCACATGGTTGAACTGGCTGTCACGCTCGCCCACGATGGTTTCCCAGACTAAAAGCTGGGTGGCGATATATCCGGCCATCTGGTTCGCATGATCGGGGTTGCTGCTCATCCATGAGGTGCTGGCGTTGCCCTGCCACCCATAGGTCATAATGCGCCCGATATACTCTTTGATGGTGTTGGGTGGAATCGTCGGATTGAGGCTTGAGGGGTAGTTATCCCAGAAATCCTCGCCGCGCCCCGTATATTGGTCGCCGGAATGGACGCCGATTCCAGGCTCGATACAGTAGATAGCGCGCCCGTTGTATGCGTCCTGGGTGTGGACGGAAAAGTGGGTGCCTGCGCTGGTTGACCATCCGCCCAGAAAGTTGAGGGCCGGATGGCCCCAGCCTGCTTTATTGGGGTCGTTTGCACGGGGAATATCCACCATATACGTCGTCATGGTTTCTCCTGCGGCAAACGCCGTAACACCTGTCCCCGCAAACATACCCAGGCACATGAACAGCGCCATGAGCAGGGAGAGAGGCTTTTTCAGTGTTTTCATCTTGTTACCTCCTTGAAATGGCCGCAAAAAAAGCACATCGCTTTGGATGTGCTGCTTACGGCTGGATTCGTTTACGTTCTAAAAAAGAGAGGCGCGCCCGAATCGCTGCCTCTTATCCGCCCTTCCACACAACCCCACACGTCTGTTGAAAAGAAGCCTGCCAGGGCTTTCTATCATCTAAGGCTCTGGATATATCTTCTTTTTTAGGCTGTTTAGGTTGTCTGGAAGGGGTGAGGTGTGGAGAGGGGAAACCTGCAAAGCCAGGCGTTTTCCTGCAAATGGGCGCACTTCTCCCTTGTGAGTAAGGTTATCGCTCTAAACTGCGTTGGCGTTTTCGATACAGCTCCAGCGCCTTGATGATGGTATCCTCAATCTTCTGCGCGGGCGTCCCCGGCGCAAAATATTTGTTGATCCGCTCCTTTGGGATTTTGAATTGTTCTTTCTGATTGGGCTTTTCCTCCTTCATAATGGAAACAAGCGCGTCCTTGGCTAATCGTTCCCCGCCTGTCTTGGCTTCGGACATCTGACGCATTTTGATGGCCTGGGCGTGGGACGGGGTACAGTCCAGTTCGTCCATGATTGCAAACAAGTCGGCCTGTTCCTCTTTTCGCAGGTAGGACAGCTCCACCGCAGGCCGCAGGGCGATTTGCAGCGTTTCCGGGTCTTTCAACACCGAATTGTCCACCAATTCCAGAATTTCCGGGATGAGATTGGTGAGGCGGATAAAACGAAACACTTGATCTCTACTTTCACCACTTTGTCGTCCGAGTTGCGCCGCTGTATCTAACTTTGTCGCCACTGGCGATAAAGTTAAATCCGTCCTCTGTCCCTGCCTTTTCATCGCGTCCAGCTTCATTTTGTAGGCGAACGCCTTTTCTGAGGGCAGGATTTGTTCCCTTTGCAGGTTGGAATCCACCATAATGATCGTGGCTTCATCGTCGGTGAGCTGCCGCACGATACAGGGGATTTCTGTGAGGTTTGCCAGCTCCGCCGCCTTTTTCCTGCGGTGTCCGGCCACCATCTCATAACCGCCGTCCGGTTTGGGCCGCACTAAAGCTGGCACCAAAACGCCGTACTGCTTCACGCTCTCCGTCATTTCCTGCATGGCAGCGTCCATCCGCACCTTAAATGGATGATTAGGAAAATCGCTGATTTCCGAGGGATTGAGGTTGATGACTTTTTCCAGGCGCGCCTCCGCCCGGCTTTCTTCGGTGCTGAACAGGTCATCGGCTGAGGGAAGATTGAAGTTTAGCGCGTTGTTTTTCGCCATCTGCCAGCACCTCCTTTGAAAACTCTGCGTAAGCCTGGGCCACCTTGCTGCCTTTGTCATAGGCGTAAATACTCTTGCCTGCGGCGCTGATTTCTGCGGCTTTGATTGCCACGGGGATTTCGGAACGATAGATTTTCAGAACGCTCCCGTAGCTCTGCCGCAGGGTATCCGCCGTCTGGCGGGCCAGATTGGTGCGTCCGTCCACCAGGGTGAGCAGCACTCCGTCCACCTTTAAGGCCGGGTTGATCTGACGCTTCACCTTGCCTATGGTTTTGATAAGCTGGGTCATGCCCTTTGCGGGGAGATAGTGGGCCTGGACGGGGATAATCACGCTGTCCGCTGCTGCCAGAGCGTTAATGGTAATCATACCCAGGGACGGCATACAGTCGATCAACACCACATCGTAGTTTTTCTTTGCCTCATTGACATAGGTGCGCAAAGTGACCTCCCGGCTCATGGCGTTTACCAGACTGACTTCCAGCTCCGACAATTCGATGTTGGCAGGCATAAGGTCTACGCCCTCGCTGTGGTGCAAAATGCCCTCATCCGTGGTGAATGGCTCATCACGGATGATTTTTCCCATGACGGTGGCAAGGGTGGTCTGCAAGCTGTCCTGATCTTGCCAGCCCAGGCAGGTGGTGAGGTCGCCCTGTGGGTCTGCGTCGATGAGCAGCACCTTTTTCCCCAGACGTGCAAGTCCAATGCCCAGGTTGACCGTCGTGGTCGTTTTGCCTGTGCCGCCTTTCTGATTGGCTAATGCGATCACACGGCCATTCTTCGGGCGGCTTCTTTGTTCCGGCATTTTCATGTCCTCCTTTTCCATAGATTTAGCCGCCCGTTGGCAAGACGGACGGCTATGTACGCGGGAAATCTGAAAGACGGGCATGAAAAAAGGCCGTCTTATCTAACAGCAGATAAAACGGCCCTTTTCGGACGGGGATATGTAGTTTTTATACTTTCTTCACCGGGGCGCACATTACCTTGAGCAAAAGTTCGTCGATACAGCCGGTGTCTCGGTTTTCTTTCAGCATGGCGTTGCGCAGGTTGTTAAGGCTCTGGATCACAATGCGGTTCTCTGTGGGGGTAAGATATATTTTAAGTTTCCGCTTTTTCATTTGACACGCCTCCTTTGTGCCTCCATTGTATAGAAAGGGGAGCATTTTTACAAATGTGCGAATACTTTGCAACTTGAATCATAGAAAAAATCTTATGTAAAAGACAGAATAAACTGTATTCGGTTTAGTCAAACCTTGACAAACCCGGCCAAACCTTCCAAAAGAAAATCCAGGAATAACAGACCGTAAAAGCTGGCTGTCACAGGGGAGAAAATCCCTCTCAAAAACGGCCCGATTTCGGCTCCCAGTTGCCCCATTTTTTAATCATAACGGGGTCAAAAATGCCTGTTGCCCCATTTTTAATCAAGAAAAATGAGGTCAAAACCGTTCAAATCCGAACAAAATTAGAGAAACAAAATCAGCGTTTCGAGAATAGAAAAAGCCCGGAAAACCGCATGGTTCCGGGCTTTTTGAACATTTTTGAATTGGTTTGTCGGGCCTGTTATCTCTTAGAGAACTGAGGCGCGCGACGAGCTGCCTTGAGACCGTATTTCTTACGTTCCTTAGCACGAGGGTCACGAGTAACAAATCCAGCTGCTTTCAATGCAGGACGATAATCAGCACTTGCTTCCATTAAAGCACGAGTGATACCATGACGCATAGCGCCAGCCTGACCTGTGTATCCTCCACCCTGAACGTTGATCTTGATATCAAACTGTTCTAAAGTTTCTGTTAATTCTAATGGTGAACGAACAACCATACGCAAAGTTTCTAATGGTAAATATTCTTCCAATGTTTTTCCATTGACAACAATATTACCTTTACCCGGAGTCATAAAGACACGAGCAACAGAAGTTTTACGGCGTCCTGTACCATTGTAAGTTACTGTATTTTTCTTAGCTGCCATTTCTTATTCCTCCTATCCTTTGATTTTCAACTCAACTGGCTGCTGAGCTGTGTGTGGGTGTTCTGCTCCAGTATAAACGAACAGATGTCTACGCATTCTGTCACCTAACTTCGTATGAGGCAACATACCATAAACAGATCTTTCAACCCATTCAACAGTATAGTTTTCCTTCATGTTACGTGCAGTACGTGTACGCAATCCTCCAGCGTAACCAGAGTGGTTGTAGTATTTCTTAGTGTCCAGTTTGTTTCCTGTCATTTCGATCTTATCCGCATTGATAATGATAACGAAATCTCCGCAGTCAACGTTTGGTGTGTAAGTAGGTTTATGTTTTCCTCTTAACACAGATGCTACTTCTGTAGATAAACGACCTAAAGTCAATCCTGTTCCGTCAACAACGTACCATGTACGTTTAACGTCTGCAGGTTTAGTAAATGTTGTTTGGCGCATATTTTTACTTCCTTTCCTATGTAGTTTCCGGGGCTACAAAGGCATAAGTGCCTATTTAATAGTTTATTATCAATCCCTCAAGAAGTCAATAAAAATCTTTTGAAATTCATAAAAAATAAACACTTTATCCTTTAAACTTTCCAAATTCTATCGTATCAGTTATATTTAACCCTAAATCCCGCAATCTTTTTATACCTTCAACACGATATGTATCCGTTTTTAAAGCCGATGGTTCATGAGCATCTACACCAATAATGGCTGTATTGCCAATCTCGGCAGCGATTCGCCAGAAATCCTTATGCGGATACTGCTCCGTCTTCATAATTGCATTATACTCAGCACCTGCCAAATTATACTCCAATGGGATTCCTAATTCCTTAGCCGCTATACATAAACGATACGATTCTTCTACCGCTTTATGATCAAACACCCGTTTTCCTCGCATGAATAAATCTGGATGTGCTAAATAAGCATACAGGCCTGTTTTCATACCGGCTATTGCCTCATCCACATAAAGTTTTAAATAGGTGTCATCCTCACAAGCAGTTCCAAAATAAATACGTTTTTCATCCGTCTTATAATAATGATTTCCAAATATAATATAATCCATATCATAATTCACTAGCAGTGTCTTCAACCATCCCATATATTCAGGGAAATATTCACATTCCAGACCAATGCGAATTGCTATCTGATTCTTATATTTCACTTGCAGTTTTTTAATGCTGTTATAATAATCATCAAACTGACTTGCACGCATTCGCATATGTGCCACATAGTCACTCTTATATTGCCAAGGTGAATGATCAGAAAAACCAATTTCTTCATATCCACCTTCGATAGCTGCAAGCACATAATCTTCATCACTGCCGGAAGCATGCATACAACGTTTCGTATGCATATGATAGTTTGTTTTACGCATATAACCTCCTCCTTTCATCTTTATAAATTTCCATGGTAACTATACCATATTCAAGTAAAAAATGGTATGCGAAAAGCCTTCTTTTCCTAACAATAATCTGCTATTTCTTTCCATGATTTTTTATGGTACGCATCAGCTTCTCTGTTTTCTTTCACCTCTTTTAATAATGATACCTTTATTATCATCCATACTAGTTTACTTATACGCCATAGATGCTCTCAAAAAATAAAAAGAACAAAATGGGGGATATCCTTATAACACTGGCATAGTCCCTAATTCTGTTCCTCATCATCTGCATAATCCACACGAACAAGGTATAATCCCTGTGGGACTGCCTTGTAACGACAGGCATGCTTATCTTTCGCTTCTAACATCTTTTTTATATCAGCTTTTGTAATGCGATGTTTACCAGCTTCTATTAATGTTTGGGATAACATGCGTACCATGTAACGAAGGAAACCGTTTCCTTCGAAAATCATATGTACATGATCCTTTTCCTGTAACACCTCTAAACGAGTAATGGTTTTTACACGCGGTTTTCGCGGATCAATCTTATTACTGGTAAAGCTGGTAAAATCGTGAGTTCCTATCAATACAGTAGCGCATTCCTGCATATAAGCTACATCAAGCTTATGTGCATCCTTTGCCATATAATTTTCCTTAAAAGGATTTAAAATATCATTACTAATCAAATAATCATATCGTTTTCCAATGGCATCAAAACGGGCATGAAACGCTTCAGTAACCTGTTTTACGGACTGTATCCGGATATCTTTAGGTAATAGAGAATTCAATGCTTTTATCCAATGCTTCTCTTGTATCTTCATCTCACTGTCAAAATGAAACACTTGAGCTATAGCATGTACACCGGCATCCGTTCGTCCGCTAGCCACGATTGCAACATCATGCTTGTGCATTTTCGCTAATGCTTGTTCAATAACTTCTTGTATAGAAGTAGTATTCAACTGTTTCTGCCAGCCGCCATAGGAACTGCCATCATAGCTGACAACTGCTTTATAGCGTGCCATAGAATTCCCCTTTCCTTACTCTTTTTCTATCTGAACCTCTCGTAATAACCTTTATACCATTACCGCTTAAATATTATCTTAAACGCCTTTATCTTTACAATATGGATAAATGCACTATTACCAATCTTTAGCTTATGTGCTTAACCTTAAGCACTCTCTTTGACATTTCCTTAAAAGAAGCCAAGATCTGTCATACTTAATACAATCATTCCCACCAGAATTAACACACTTAACAACAATAAAGCTACATCCTTCCCATGCATCTTTAACTGTTTATAACGGGTACGTGGGCGACTAGGAATATATCCTCTGGCCTCCATTGCATATGCCAATTCTTCTGCTCTTTGAAAAGCAGAAACAAATAGAGGTACGATCAACGATAAAATGGCTTTCACCTTTTCCATCAGTTTCCCATTTTCCATATCCACACCACGTGATGCCTGTGCTTTCATGATACGCTGAGTTTCTTCAATCAGCGTTGGGATAAAACGCAATGCAATAGAAATCATCATCGCAATATCATGGGCAGGAACTCCAATCACTTTGAATGGTTTTAATAAATCCTCAATGCCTAAGGTTAGTTCTAAAGGCTTGGTGGTTGCTGTTAAAATCGTTGTGATCATGATCATCAATGCCAATCGTATCACGATGTACAGCGTCTGTGTCAAAGCATCTGTATAAATGTTCCAGCTGCCAATGGTAATGAGCACATCCCCACTGCGTACAACAAGCAGATTAATGATAAGTAGAAAGCTTAACATAAAAAGCATTGGTTTCATGGCTCTCCATAAGAAACTAAGCTTTAATTTCGCTAACAACGCAGTTAGTACTACCGCTATGCCGATAATGATATAACCGGTATAACCGGCCGGTATAAAGATTGCTACCATCATTAAGAGCATTGCCCCAATTTTTGCTCTGGGGTCCATGTTATGTATGATAGACGTTAATGGAAGGTATCTACCCAAAGCAATATTATTCATGGGATTTCACCTCTTTCGCTACTGCCTGTGCCAATTCATCTAAATCAAGAATGGAAGAAGCTATATGAAAACCTTGCGCAATCAGTTCTTCTCGTAAGCGTATGATGGCTGGCGGATTGATGCGCAGTTCTTTTAATAATGCAACCGAACGGAAGAATTCTTTTACATCGCATTGCTTTTCAATCTGACCATCCTTAACCACGATGACCTCATCACAGTAATGCAATACATGCTCCATATCGTGGGTAACGATTAAAACCGTCTTATGAAATTCACGATTCATGCGTAAAAACAGTTCCATCATATCTTTTGCTCCTTGCGGATCAAGTCCGGCTGTTGGCTCATCCAACACCAACACACCGGGGTCCATAGCCAAGATACCGGCAATCGCAATACGGCGTTTTTGGCCACCGGATAAATCAAAAGGAGACCGCTCTAAATAGCTTTCATCTAAGCCGACGACGTTGATGACCTTTTTTACAACTTCCAATGCCTCCTCTTCGCTTGCTCCAAAGTTCTTAGGACCGAAAGCAATATCCTTGGCAATCGTTTCTTCAAATAGCTGATATTCCGGAAACTGGAAGACCAGGCCTACCTGTTTACGCAACGCCTTTAAATTTTTTGGTTTTTCCTTAGCGACAATGTTCTTACCTAATACCTCTAATTCTCCTTCACTAGGCAACAACAATGCATTCAGATGCTGTACAAGGGTTGTTTTACCACTGCCTGTTTCACCAATCACAGCAGTAACCTTACCTTCGGGAATATTTAAATTGATATTTTTTAAAGCGGCATAGGAAAAAGGAGAACCTTCATTATAGGTGTGTGCTACATTTTTGAACGTAATTGACATACTTCCTCAACCGCCCTTTCTAGTGTGGTACATGGCGCAATTTCGATATGCGCCTTCTTTAATGCATTTGTGAACTTCAAGGCAAATGGAATATCCAGTTGTAATGCTATCAACTGTTCTTCCTTCAATAAGATGTCATCCGGTAATCCTTGCATGACAACATGTCCGCCATCCATAACAATAACATGATCTGACTTTGCTACCTCTTCGATATCATGCGTAATCGAAATGATCGTAATACTGCTTTCTTTATGTATTTCCTGGATCAGCTCATTAATTTCTGCTTTCCCTTGTGGATCTAGCATGCTTGTAGATTCATCGAAGATGATGATTTCCGGTGTCATTGCTAAAACGCCGGCGATAGCCACACGCTGTTTCTGCCCACCGGAAAGCTTTGTCGGCTCACTTTGCATATACTTGCTCATGCCGACTTTTTGCGCATAGCGATCGATAATCTCCTGCATATATTCGCTGGCTACCTGATGATTCTCCAAACCAAACGCGATATCATCGGCAACCGTAGCGCCGATAAACTGATTGTCCGGATTCTGAAAGACGATACCAACCTTATCGCGTATATCGTATAGCGTATCCATAGTCAGCTCTTCACCATCCACATAGATATGTCCCTGATCTTTATCCAGCAAACCAATCAATAACTTTGCTATCGTACTTTTGCCACTGCCATTATGTCCGATAATTGTTGTATAGCTGCCTTCTTCAATCGCAAAGGACACTGCCTCAACGGCATTGCGCTCCTTGTCATAAGAGAAGGTTAGATCTTCTACTCGTATCTTTTCCATATCATCACCTCAAAGTTTAGCCCATTTATTATACAACGAAAGCAGAATGAACACAATAAATTACGCCTGTATTTGTAGATGTGTCAAGACATATGACGTGATAGCGTTCTCATATGGAAACATAAATTTGAATCCAGCAATTCCATTATGCAGATGGAACGCTTTTTCACACGTATCCTCATCTTCTTCATGCTGATGGCACTAGGCTTCGCAAGCACTTTGAGCTAGTTCATAGCAGTCATCAAAGAAAAAAAGTGAAGAATTTTCGCCTTCACTTTCCATATCCTTTACTCCTGTTTTATTGGAAATTGCAGTTCCGTAAGCCATTGTGCACTCGTATCTTTATTCCAAACACCATCGATATACACCTCACGAGGCTCTCCTGCGGCCATATAGCCATGCTCTTCCATGTAAGCAATCAATGCTTGATAGGCATAAGGCAACGTTTCATAACTACCTTTATGAAGGACACAAACCGCTTGCTCCACCTCCGATAATTCGACAAAATGCAAATCTTGCATATCATCCTGCATCGCAGTAACCGCCTGAAATATTTCTGCATCAACCTTATTTGCTTTATATCCTCCATCATGGTAACAAGTAAAGCAATAATCTGGTTCTGCACATATACAACCGGCTTTTTCCATTGCCTCTCCCATTTTTGGCATATAGGTAAATAAATCTTGATAACTATCTAATTGTACACGCATGGATGCACATTTCACCTTAGGCAAGGATTTTATAATGGGATGATAAGCAGATACCGTATCCTCTTTGGCCAGATAACCTTCAATGGCAGCTATTTTCTGTGTCAAATCACTCACAGACTGCAGTAACTTACTTTTCTTCATCAATAACATTCCTGTTTCGTTAGCACCACTTAATATTTGTTGAATTTCATCCAAACGAAAACCAATTTGACGTAAAACGAGAATACGATGTAAGATTGGCAATTGACTAGAACTGTAATAGCGATATCCGTTATGCTCATCCACATATGCAGGCTTCAATAAGCCAATCTCATCATAATGACGCAATGCTTTAATCGTAATCTTATTCATTTGCGCAAACATTCCAATACGGTAATAGTAAGGTACCTCTTTTTCTGTACAATGGTAATTCTGTTCCATCTGCATCCTCCTTTTGTTAATCCCAGCGGAATAATCGAATTGCTATTTGATAGCCGAGTATGCCAATTAGTAATAGTATGCCAACCGCCAGTAGTGTTTGTTCATTCCATATCCCCATAGAAACATCCTTTAATACATGAATTCCTTGCGTTAGGGGCAATACATCCGCAATGTGTTGCAACGGTGAAGGAAACAATTCATATGGAATGGTTGCTCCGGATAAAAATAACATAGGGAAATAGACAACACTGCAAATGATATTCGTAACCTTTAGCGAAGGTGATAGACCAGCAATGATCATTCCTATGCCATACATCGAAAATAACACGAAAACGTAAGCTCCTAGAAATAAGAAGGGATTTCCTTCCATATGATAATCAAAAAATAGTATGGCGCATAAGCTTATCATACAGGCTGATACGATTGCCGTCAATGCGGCGATAAGTGTTTCCACTAATAATAACACGCGCGGACTTACCGGTGTCACAAAAAAATGTTTTAAGATTTTTTTATCACGATAATCGCTGAACGTCATAGGAAGACCCATGAATGCTGTCGCACAGATACCAATGGTGATTAGAGAAGAAAATGCACTTTGCATAAAGGTATAGCCACTATTTCCTGCTTGTTGATCTTTCGCGATAAAACCAATCAAAAATAAGATTCCTACCGGCATGATCACACCAAAAATGATACCATCCGGACAGCGAAGAGCTAATTTCCCTTCTATTTTAAACAATGTCAAAAAGCGCTTCATAACTTAGTCACCTCCATATAGTGTAAATAAGCTTCTTCTAAACTGGCAAAACCTTTTGCAATATCTGCTACAGTTCCTTCCATAATAGCATTTCCCTGTTTCAATAATAAAATGCGATCACACAAATACGCTGCTTCTTCCATATAGTGTGTCGTTAACAAAATGGTCGTACCTTTTTCTTTCCATAACAAAAGACGATCCCAAACCGCTCTTCTTGCGGCTGCATCTAACCCTGTCGTAGCTTCATCTAAAAAAAGCATTTCCGGTTTTGGTAGCAATGCCAATAGGATAGATAACTTTTGGCGTTCTCCTTGTGATAAATGCGCTACAAAATGATGTGCAAACGGCGATAATTCAAACTGTTCCAATAGTTCATGGTAATCTGCAGGATCTTGATACAGTGATGCCATTTCTTCGCATAATTCCCTTACCCGAATATTGTTTTGATAACTTGATGCCTGCAGTTGTACTCCAATCCTTTCAAAGATTGTTTTATCTATGCTAGCACCATCTTTCTTTAAGAGCCTGATTTTTCCTTCATCAGGGTTTTGTAAACCAAGAAGCATTTCGATCGTTGTCGTTTTCCCCGCACCATTGTGTCCTAGAATACCGAAGATTTCACCTTTCTTCACCTCAAAAGACAATTGATTCACCGCAATTTGTGTTTGAAATCGCTTTGTCAGATGTTCCACTTGTATACATAATTCCATCATTCATACCTCCTTGTAAATCAAGGATATATCCTCCTGTTACAGGAGAGTCAAGCACTTTAATAAAACTATGAGAACCTTTATCGTACAATGAATAAAAAGATCTTTTGTTGATAAAATATTTACCTGTTTGCTGATCATCAAGAATAATCCATTTAATAAAAAAACTTAATCTTTCGCATCATGATTAAGCATAAGCGTCATCATATGGATAAATCGAGTAGGGTGAAATAAATCACCCTCTCACACCACCGTACGTACGGTTCC
>NZ_JAJCPX010000031.1:0-35720 GCF_020563125.1 Longicatena sp. 210702-DFI.1.196
CTGTGCCTTTTCCGGTTGCTACATTTTTTCCATAAGACAGTGTGTAATCACGTCCGTTTTTTAAAGTTGTTTTTCCATATTTCACCGTTATGGATGGTTTGATAGCCTTTCCTGTATAGGTTCTTGTAGATAGACTGCTATAGCTTAATGTGGTAACACTTCGTTTACTAATTGTAAATGTCTTCGTAATCGAACCGGTATAATTCCCTTTTCCACTGATCTTTACCGTTCCTTTGCCGGGAGAAATATTCTTTCCATAAGAAACTGTATAATCGCGTCCATTCTTTAAGGTCGTTTTTCCATACTTCACGCTAATGGATGGTTTGATAGCCTTTCCCGTATAGGTTCTTGCGGAAAGACCGCCATAGCTTAATGTAGTGACACTTCGTTTACTAATTGTAAATGTCTTCGTAATCGAACCGATATAATTCCCTTTTCCACTGATTTTTACCGTTCCTTTACCTAAAGCGGTATTCTTTCCATAAGATACTGTATAATCTGTTCCATTTTTTAAAGTTTTTGTGCCATCTTTTATAGTGATGGATGGTTTGATTTGTGACCCCGTATAGGCACTATTGCTTACTGTAATGTTTGTTTTTGTTATGGATGGAAGAATAACCGTAACCTTTGCCTTTGCTTCCAACCCTTCCGGTGTTTTTGCATATATATAAGTATTCCCTGCATTTACAGCAGTTACTTTACCATTCTTATCAATGTTAGCTACTTTACTGTTACCTGTTCTCCACGTAACAGATCTAGATGCATCGCTAGGGAAAGTCGTCAGTTTGAAACTATAGGTTGCGTTTTTCTCTAATGTTTTTGAAACACAATTCAGTGCTATCTTTTCTGGTATCGTTATAACATTCATTCCTTTTTGTAGACATATAGTATATGCATAAGAATCTTTATAGCACCTTATAGACGCTTTCCCACATCCATTAAAAGTTGTTGATCTGACATCATCAACGAAATTTGTCACATGTTTCCCGATAGTAAGTTGTTTCATCTCACCACTATCATATCCGCTTAGCCAAAATGCATATTGAGAAATTGTTTTCGTATTATTAGGAACAGTATAAAATTGTCCTTTCGCATTCGGATAATATATGAGTTTTGAACAGTCTTTATTGAAAAGCACGCCATCTATTGTTGAAAAGTTTTGATTTCCCGCATCAACTTCAAACGCTTTTAGCTGTTTACATTTGCCAAATGTAGGTGGCATATTAGCAATTGCTACGCCAAAAGCAATATCTTTTAATGTCTTATTGATTTTTAATTTTTGAATATTAGAATCATAAAAGGCTCCAAAACCAATAGAAGTCAAACCATTGGTATCCAACGTCTGTAAATAACGATTAGAAATAAAAGCAAAATTCGCTATATCTTTTACTTTTGCTGGTACTATAAAGCTAGTTTCCGGTTTTCCTGCCGGATAGTATCGTAAGGTCGTTCCTTCTTTATCATAAAGTACCCCATTCTGACTAGAAAAATAAGCGTTATCTTTCGCTACATTGATTTGTTTTAACTTATTATATGCTTCTGCATATTTATCAGTGAGACCATAGGCATAACTTTTTATCGCCACCTCTTTTACAGGATAGCCGGCAATTTTTGCAGGTATCATAAATGCTTCTGTATTTTTAGGTAAGAAAACTTTTACATATGCATCTTCATAAGGTAAAAGCTCATAATAACAGCCTGTTGTTTCATCATATTGATAACCATCATAAAAATCATCTGCCGCTCTGCTTACCTCTGAAGAACAACGTGTTTTCCCCTCTATCGGCAACGTCATACAAGATATCGACAATATACCTGCAAAAATACTCATCATAATCTTTTTCATCTCTGCTGATCCACCTTTCTTTATTAATCAATCATTTTTATTATAGTCGAATAAAGAGTAGATACCTTACGAAAAATGACATGGTGCTTGATATTTTTACGATATGGAACCAATATTAACATTTTCCATAAACACGGTGATGCTTACCTCATGTCCCTTATCCTGAATAAACATATCACCATGATACTTTTCAGCTGTCCGCTGCAAAATTTTTAATCCTAGTCCATGCGGTTCACTCGTATCTGTTTTTGTCGTTTTCCCGCTGCTTTTATCAATGTGTAGATTGGCAGGTTTTGCGTTTTCTACCTTAACGATCAGCTGATTCATTTTTAATGCCGAAGTTATTTTTAACATGCGCTGTTTTTCATCAACTTGGCAATTTGCCTCAATTGCATTATCTAATAAGTTGGCATAGACACATATTAGGTCGACATATGCAATATTGAGCTGTTGCGGTATTTGCACTTGGATATCAAAGGGAATATGTAGGCTTTTTGCTAACAGTGATTTATTATACAGGATAGCATCAATCGTTTTATTATCACAAAAATCCACTTGATAAAGCTGTTCACTGTTGGCAATAATCTCATTTACCGCTTCATGGAATGCTTTTTCACTCATCTTTTCCGCATTCATCTGTAGATTTTTTAACATAAGCGAAACTTGCTCTTCAATGTCCTCTAACTGATTATCCAATTGTGCTTTCACCTTTTTGTGTTCTTCGGCATACTTTTGTTGCTTCTTCAACATACTTTGTTTTTTCTCTTCTTCAATGTTGCGAAGTATTTTACGAAACAAACAATATAACACGACGCAGGAAATAACCTGTAATAAGAATACTCCTGCATATACATACATATCACTTGTTTTATGCCATTGTCCAAATGCTAAAACAATGAAGATCAGCACTTGCATGATACCTAATAAACCGATTTCTTTATTCTTCATTAAAAATTGAACCATGTTGTTCCTCCTGATGTAACAGCATATGTGCTGTTTCCATATAGTTTTGTAAATCATGATGTAATACATGCTGGTACATTCGATTATCTTCACAATTTCTTAATAACAGTTCATAAGATGCATAAGATGCTTTCACCTTTTCTTGTCTTTGATACATAAGACTGACATGACGTGCTTCATAACAAAAGATGATAAAAAAGCCACTTTGGACAATTCCTGTTATAAAGTAGTTGATTTCGTTTTTCGGACAGCACAGTAAATAAAATACCGGTGCCAAAAAAATAGTAATCATTCCACTGGCACACAATAATAACAAATATTCCGGATTTCTGGAAGGTGATGTTTGAAAATATGAACGTAGGATTTTTTGTACAAGATAAGCAAAACCCCATGTAATCAGAAAGCATATGCCATATACCCATGGCTGTTTTAATAAGATAGTCATTATATCAATATGCAAAATATACATAACAATAAAATCGAACAAAAATTCCGGTACGAATAAAATCATAAGATATGAAATCGCCACAAATATGCGATATTTGATTTGGTCTTCAAATAAGAAAATAACAAAACCTAACATTACCGCATATGCAATCAGTGATCGCACAACTCTGTCACTTGATAAAAATGGTAACATATTACAAATCATAAAGAAGAGTGCGAAAACACCATATTGCCATGGTTTCCCTTTGAATGTAAGACAGCGATAGCAAAACCATACGAATACGATGTTTAACATTGTCTGGTAAAAGAGCTGAAAAGATGTAACTGATAATATATTCATAACTACACCATGCTTTCATCCATTAGATGATAAATTTTTTCTTTTGCGGTTTTTTCATAGCTTCGACTAACAGGCAATTCTTTTCCGTTTTTCATAATGATTTTATCTCTTGAAAAAGAGCGGATGTAATCAAAATTGATAATAAAACTGTGATGAATACGAATAAATAAATCCTCAGGTAATTGTTTCATGATATCATCGATCTTCTGATAAACGGCTTGTTCTTCATCACACATAATGATATTTGTTTTACGTCCTTCCCGTTCGATATAAATAATATCGGAAATGCTTAATAAGATAACTTCTTTTTTCCAATGGATCGGCAATATGTTGCTCTCTTTATTGTGATAATGCTTAATGGCTTTTGCCAGCGCTTTAGGAAAGCGATGTAAGGTGTTTTTTTTATAAATGAAATAGACATGGTCAACTTCATACACAAAAGGAGCGTATTCTAAATAAGCGCTTATAAATATAACTGCCGTATGTGGGTATACCCGCTTAACTTGTTTTGCTAGTTCAATACCATTGGCATTTGACAGGCGAATATCCATAATAAGTATGTCTATCGGCTTCCCTAATTTCATATGTTCTTGCAAACCTTCAGCATTCACATAACAAGTAATTTTATATTGTTCCCCTTGCAAATATTGTTCGCATAATGTTCGATATTCTTCCAATTGGATATATTCATCTTCTACTAATACGAGTTGCATCATCTTTCTTCCTCCTCTGTAATGTTTTGACTGTTTCTAATTGATTTTGCAAATCATGGCGAAAAAGTCGTACATATTCATCTCTTTTCTTTACATCGTTTAAATAATATTCATTCACTTCTGTATAAAATACTTGATGGTTATGTAATGCTAATTCACTCCTTTTCTTTCGCACATACCCCCATAGGGTAATCACACTTCCGATAAAGCAGGCCATTGCCAATACAAAACATATTCTCATATCATATTTATAATAACCGCCGATAATAACAAATAACGGGAACAATACGATCATAAAGAAGGCTAATAGAAAGATTATCCATAGGTACAGGTCGATTGATATGGAAAGATGGTCTTTTTTTCGTATACTGCGTGAACATAAGGCCATGCATGGGTATATCAAAAGAAGTGATAGAAAGATAACATCCGTATGCTCTGCATAAAAAGAAGCGATATCCCCTTTTAGTAGTAATAATACAAAGTCAAATGGCAATTCTGACAAGATCAACAGACAGCTGATTGCCAGAATGTGGAAAACATTTTGTTTTGCTGATCCTTTATAAAAGATATGTTGAGCGAAATACCAACAAGCATATGTAAAAATATTACGCATAACGACTTGATGAATAAGTATGGTTTCGGTAATCAGAGCTGCCACAGAGCAAATCATGATACATGCAGGCAAAGACAGTATCTTATAGTTTCGTTCTAGTAAAGAATCAAAAAAACAAGCAATGCCAATCGATAAGAGTACATTATAAATTAAAAAATTAAAAGATGTATCCGCTGTTTGCATTCCTATTCATCTTCCCTTCTTTTGGTAGTATTATCTTTTCTACACATGAGTTCTAATGCCGCTAGTTGATTTTTTAAGTCATGACGTAAGATCTGATTATATTCCATTTTATACTCCTTCATCTGTTCAACTTCTTCTAACATCACCTGGGTATTACTTTGCATTCGCTTGATTTGCAGCGTGCTGTCATAGTATTTTTTCAATACATAATGATTTAACCATAGCAGCAAGATTTCCATCATCAATAAAATTGGTGATTGTGCTTTTAAAAAATCTTGTAAGTAAATTAACAACGGTATAAAAAATATTAATAAGAAATATGATAAAAGCAACACTGTCAAATAAACATTTATGTGTAAAACCGCGTGCCGTCTTTTTCTTAAAAAATATGATACTAGCCATAAACCAATAAAATTCCAAAGCCCTAATAATGGCATGGTTAGCGGATACTGTTGTAAAAATACTTCAGGTGAATACGTGGTACAATTTATTACATAAAGATCCAAAGGGATTTCCAAGATAGGAACCATCAGCATAAGGATCACAAGAACGACCATTCTCCATAATAAACGGTCTTTATACAAGAAGCAGATAATAAAAAGCAAACTGCTAAAATATAAGAATTCGCGCATCAATAGTTCTTCATAAAAAATATTCATGATAACAATGGAACTGAACAAATTACAGATAAGATGGATGTACAGGGAAGTTTTTCCATATGCTCTTGTTAAAAGAGTATCCAGATAATAGGTGACGGCGAGTGCATATAAAAAATTATAAACAGCAACATTCATTTCTTACTCACCTACCCCGACTTCACGTATATATATTATCTCATATATCTCTTTTTAATTATGTCAAAAATTACATGAATCGCGATATTTTTACAATATATCCTTACAATTGCTACACTATATAGGAAAAGCGTTTAACCAATGAGAAGATGATTGGTAAACGCTTATCATGGTTGTTATCGGATAGCTTCTAATACAAAGAAAAAGCAATTTATCCGAGATGGAAAAATTCCATGTTGTTGTTTGATTATCTTTTTTTAGCTGTAGCTTATGAAGAGCATGCAGCACGTTGCTAATCAGTAACGTGATTGCGGTAATTGTGATATAAAAATAGTATTTAGAAGCATTCAGATTATAAAAATAGTCGATAAACCAGTATAGAAATAAACTGTTGAACAGAAAAAGATAACAATATGCCATCTTTCTTGCCATAATTAAATAACCGGTTTCTTACTCCATAACAACACTCCCCTATGTATGCTTTATGTATAGTATAGCACTTTTTTATTCACAGCTACATCGTTTTTTGTATGAAAAAGAAGTGCTGTTCACACTTCTTTTCGTGTTTATTTGTTTTTATTCGGGCTGCCACATTCTGGACAGAATTTCATATTCTCATCACTGGTATAGCCACATGCTTCATTACTGCAAACAAAACCTTTTGTTGGTTTTGGTTTTCCACATTCACTACAGAAGTTGCCGGAATTGACTGCTCCACAAGCACATGTCCATCCTTCTTCTTGCGGTTTCGGTTTTCCACATTCACTGCAGAAGTTACCACTGTTGACAGCGCCGCAAGCACACGTCCATGTTGGCTTAGATGAGGCTGGTTCCTTCTTCATAAAGAAAGGATTATCTTCTTGTTGCTGCATGCCGCTATACATATTAGCACCTTGTCCACCTGCTGCATTGGCCATTCCCATACCTAAGAATCCGGTAAAAGCTCCGGCTTCATTACTGGCTGCATTCTCCATAGCATTGGCCTGTGCGCCAGCAAGTCTTCCGGCTGCTACGCGAGAATCAGATAACATGATGGCATCATCGATGGTTTCGATACGTTTTCTGGATTCATCATCCGGTGTAACCTTAGAGATTGCGACAGCTTCAATTTCCATTCCCCGACGTTCACGCCATTCTTCATCGAGGGTGTCATTCATGAACTTCGCAATTTCACGCTGCCGTTTTGGCAGATCATTAAATTGGAATCCTTCATCACTACATTTTGCCAAAGCTTCATCCAATGCATTCACGAATTCTGCATCGCATTGTTCCATCAAATCAGCTTTTGTATAAACATCACGAATATTTCCACTGATGTTGGTATAGAAAACGATAGGGTCTTTGATCTTGAACGTATAAGAGCCAAAATAACGAATATAAATCGCACGATATGTTGGATCGTTATATGCCATCGGTGTCGCACTGCCAAATTTATTATCAAAGATTTCCTTTAAATTGATGAAATAAACACGTTGATCTTTACCGGCAGTACCACCCATTGTAAATCGTTTCCCAAACGTTTTAAAGGAATCCTTTAATCCCTGCCAGCCGTTATCAAACAAACTTGGCTCACTGGAAGAATCCCAGATAAAACGACCGGGTTCTACAGTAAAATCAACGACCTTACCGTCTTCCACAATCAACATTGCCTGTCCTTCATTAACCGCAATACCGCTGCCATTGGTGATGACATCCGGACTGCCTTTCGTGTTACTTCCGGCATCGACACGTTTACTGGCTTTTTTAACCAACACATCATCGCTTAATGAATCACAATAGAAATACTCCAGCCATTGATCGGCTAATGTTGTTTTCGCACTGCTGATAGCTGCTTTAATTAATCCCATATGCTTACCTCCTCCTCATATATTGGATATGTCTAAGTATGCTTACCATGGACTGTAACGGTTTAATACCCAACCAAAGTCACCATTGGTAATGATGGATTTACAATATTCACATTGTCCGCTGCTGGTCACCGTAGTAGGTGCTCCACAATTCGGGCAATTGGTAACGGCTGTACCTTCCTGTTCTTTTGTTTTTATCCCTTTCTTACGAATAAATTCAAGATTATAAGAACGATATACATAATCTGTTTTACTTCCTTCTAACACTTTGCCACTGTCATCATCGACAACATAATCAAGCAGGCTGGCATCTAACTTCACATGGATGATTTCATGTTCCTCATCACTGCTATAGCTGGCAATCGTAATGCCTCTGACATTCTGCATATTCATGTAATTGGTTTTATGATGGTCTATATATTCCTGTAATTGGCGATTATGAACATTGAACAAAGTATTACTTTCAAATGGGCGTACCTTATGCCAATCTTTGGCTTCCCATGCCTCTTGCAAGGTCAACCACACTTCACTTGCATAATTACGAAAGTTTTCGGCTGAGAATGCAGGATCTTCTTCCTGGATACGGGCAATAATTTCCTCTTCAAAGATACCTTCATTAGATTTAATGCCGGGATTGGCATAAGTATACGTATTGGCTGTTCCCTTTCCTTTTCGCATATTATATACGGCATATAAAACCAATAAGACCAGCACGACAATTCCTATCGGTGAACTTGATAGAAAGAAAATACCACTTAATCCACCGGAACCGCCGTAAGAATGGGAGTATCCCCCACCTCCTCCTGAGCTGTGTCCGCCACCGCCGCCACTGAAGGAATTTCCTACATCGGCATGAATAGGGGCAGTTATCAGAAAGCAGAAACTCAACAATAGCACTCCTATGACAGCTATTTTCATCACTTTTTTTCTATCCATACATCTGATCTCTCCTCTTCATTGTTCTATGTTGATTATAACAGACTCTTGACATTCTCACAATTCCCTTTCATGAACATCTAAAAATCGTAAGGTGCATAAAGAAAAGAGCATGATGTCCGGCTTCACCTTATAAGATGAATCATTTTATCATACTCATACTATTTTTTTGCTTAACGTTTCCAATGCAGATATTTCGTCGTTGATAAGAAACTGCCTATCAAACCTACCAACATACCAAAGCCTAATAAAGCGGCACAGATTTGTAAGGTGAATGGATATATCGGTTGTAAACCAAATAAGCTTGTGACGATTTGGCCGCCCAGCATTTCATATACATAAGGATAACCAAAATATGTAAAGATGCATGGTAAGATGGCTCCCAATAAGCCAATTAGAATACCTTCCAACATGAACGGAACTTTGATGTACCAATTGGTGGCACCGACATTTCGCATGATGGCAATTTCAGCATTGCGGGCATATATAGTCATTTTAATCGAATTACTGATCAGGAAAAGTGCCAAAAGAGTCAACAAGATGACAAAGATCAATCCGCCAAAACGGATGGAGTCAACCATGGACACCATCTTTGGTACACTGGTTCCACCATACATCGTCTGTTTTACATGATCCAATTGTTCTATCTGCTTACTGATAGCCGCAATGGTATCGGCATCCTTCACCGAAACAAAGAAAGCATTACTTAAGGGATTCTCTTTTCCCCGATACATTTTAAAATCTTCTCCATGCTCCTTGATCATAAGTTCCAATTCATGATCGGCATCAGAAAAGGTCACTTTTTTTACACCTTGTATGCCTTCAATGTCTTTTTGTACATTATCAATATCCGCCTGTTTCACCACATCAGGTTGCAACACAACATGAATGCGCAGATCATCTTCAATATTTTTTGTGAATAATGAAATATTACCTGCAATCATCAAAAAGGTACTAAACAGTAATAAAGTTACCGTAACAGCGCTGATGGCAGATAAAGACATGGCCAAATGGCGAAAGATACTTATAAAGGCCGTTTTTATATGCTTGGGCAAGGAACGAAAGAAATTACTCATGTTTCAAGTAGCCCCCCTTCATGATATCGGCTATCACGTAGCCTTCTTCCAGACAGATGGTGCGTTTTTTGAAACGATCGACAATGGTAGAGTCATGCGTGACCATGACAATGGTCGCATGTTCTACTTCATTGATTTTTTCCAACAGATCCATAATTTCCGCCGACATTTGCGGATCCAAGTTTCCCGTAGGTTCATCCGCAATCAGCACTTTCGGATGATTGGCAATAGCTCGACCGATAGTTGCTCGCTGCTGCTGTCCGCCGCTTAATTCATCTGGGAAGGCTTTGGCTTTATCCTGTAAGGAAACCAGTTCTAGCACTTCCCGCACACGGCGTCGAATATCTACTTTTTTCATTCCGATAACTTCCAATGCAAAAGCGATATTTTCAAAGATCGTCATGCGTGGCAAAAGTCGAAAATCCTGAAAGACAACACCGATATTTCTGCGATACACAGGTACTTTAGAGTGTTTTAATTTTCCGACATTAATGTTTTCTACCATAACCGTGCCGGAATTTGGTATTTCTTCGCCATCCAGCAGTTTGATTAACGTAGATTTCCCACTGCCGGTAGGACCAATGATATAAACGAATTCGCCGTCCTCGATGGTCAGATTGATATCACGCAGAGCATGAACTCCGTTTTTATATTCCTTTGAAACATTTTCTAATCGTATCATACGTTTCACTCCTGTCTTTTGGATCGTTCTTATCGATAGCCATATACATCTTCCGGATGCTCACGACATGGTGGGCCTTTTACGCTACACACATTTGCCAAACCGGCTGATCCCCAGCCATTGCCCCAGGCAAAATCCGCGGTTGACTGAAAACGGCTGATGGCAGTATCTATTCCCATATTACCGAGATTGATGACTTCTAAATGGCAATGCGGACCAGTTGTATTACCGGTATTTCCGCTTAAACCTAATAATTGTCCCTTACTTACCTTCTGTCCGGCGCGGACACTGAAGTTCTCCTGTGCCATATGGAAGAACGATAACGCATAGGTCGTTCCATCAACTCTTGTCAGCATCTGAATAGAATTTCCGGTGCCGGCTGGATACCCGGTCGTATTGCCGATATATCCGCTATTTGTTGAAACCGGATTATTTGCGTATAGAATGATTCCATTTGCCGGCGCATAAATAGGCGTACGCAAAGGAACTGCTACATCTAACCCTAAATGCACACCGCCGTTTGGATAATAGAAACTATTTGCTGAAATGGAACCATTGACCGGTTTGGCTAATTTGCCACTTGTCGTGAAATTAAAGGAACCATTTGGAGCATTTGTAATATTGATCATATTCTCTTGTATTGTTGAAATATCAACCTTTACTGAACGCATCTTTTCATCCAGTGCCTCTTCCTGTTTGCGGAATTTATCAAGCAGCACTTGTTTCTGTTTCCGCACTTCTTCAGCTTCTTTTTTGGCCTTTTCATTATTGCTTTTGGTTTCTTCTAAAGCTGTTTTTAAGCGAACTTTTTCACTTTTTTGTAAATTTTGTTCCTGTTTTTCTTCTTTGATCTTATCAATTTCACGCTGATCCTGTTCATTGATACGATTCAATCCATCAATCTTGCGAATCATATCTAAAAGATCTTGCGAGCCCATGATAATTTCCAAACTCATATTCGTACCAATCGTTGCTTGTTCATCCTGCATCCGCTTGATGATAATAGCGTTCCGTTCATCAATAGAACGTTGCAACGCATTGATTTTCTCATTTAGTTTTTTAATGTCCGAATTTATCAGACGAATGCTAGCCTCATTCATGGCGATTTTCTTTTCGATCGTCTTGACTAAGGATGCTTGTTTTTTTACCGCTGCTGCCAGTTTATCTATACTGTCATCTAATGCGCTGATTTGTTTTTTCAGACTATTGACTTCATTTTGCAGCTGTGTGCTTTGTTTCGCATAATATGTTTTAAACTTTGCACATTTTGATGCCATTTCTGAACTGCTTTGCGCGACACTGCAGCGTTTGACCCAGGCATCTTCATTTCCTTCAAATTCATTTGCCCGCAAATCTAATGTTGACTGGGAAGATGTCACTACCCAGGTACATAAAAAAGCTGCCAGTGTAATCTGTTTCCATTTTTTCATCTTCGCCACCTCAAATATTTTGTTGTCGCCAGAAAGCTTCCCGCAACACCGACAAGCGCTCCGCTGCCTACTAAGACAGCAGACAATTGTAGCAGGAAGGGATACAGTGGCTGCATCACAAACATACTGGATAAAAAATACCCATTCAGCATGTGATATAAAGTGCTATATCCGATCCACATCAAGACAATCGGCAGAATTGCGCCTATGATGCCGATGCACATACCTTCCATCATAAATGGCGTTTTTATATACGCATTATTTGCGCCCACAAAACGCATGATGGATAATTCGGTATTCCGTGTATAAATTGTCATTTTGATCGTATTGGTGATCAGAAATAAGGCAATCAGTGATAATGCCAAAACGAAAATAAAACCACTGCTGCGAATAAAAGAGAAGGTGTCAATCATATGCTGAATGCTTTCTCCTCCATATTCGGCTTTTTCTATACCATCAATTGCATTTAAGGCTTTGGTAACACTGGGAATTTTTGATGCTTCTTTTACCTCGACAATAAACACATTGGGCATAGGATTTTTATCTTTATACCGTTGAAAGACGCTGCCGCTTTCTTTGATCAGCGCATCCAGTTCTTCTTCTTTAGAGCTAAAATGCACAGCTGCCACATCTTGCATCTTGGCAATTTCTTTCTTCATAGCCGTAATGGCATCTTGATCGGCAATGGAATCAATCGCCACATGAATCTTTAAATCGCCTTCCACATGTTGCGTGAAATTTTCTACATTGCCCGCAATTACAAAAAACAGTGCCATCAGAAGCAGTGTTACACTGACTGCTGAAACACTGGAAATCGTCATAGCCATATGGCGCTGTAACCCTTTCAGCGCACTCAGCACATGTTTTGGCAGATATTTCACAAACTCAATCATGTTGTATGTATCCGCCTTTCTTTCTATCGGCAACGATAAATCCTTCTTCTAAGGCTATAGTTCGTTTTTTATATGCATTTACCAGTTTTTCATCATGTGTTACCATGACGATGGTCGTCTTTTCTACCTGATTGATCTTATCCAATAGTTGAATGATCTCAATGGATTTCTCCGGATCGAGATTGCCGGTTGGCTCATCCGCAATGAGTACCTTAGGATGATTGGCAATGGCTCTGCCGATGGTTGCCCTTTGTTGTTGTCCGCCGGATAATTGTTCCGGAAAGGCTTTGGCTTTATCTTGCAAATCGACCAGTTCTAAAACCTCACGGACACGACGACGGATTGCCGTCTTTTCCATGGCCAGAACTTCTAAAGCGAAAGCGATGTTCTCAAAGACGGTCATCTTTGGGAGTAAACGAAAATCTTGAAATATTACACCGATATTGCGACGATATAGCGGTACTTTCGCATGTCGCAGTTTACCGACATTGATACCATTGACAAATACCTCACCATCATCCGGCAGTTCTTCACCATCTAATATTTTGATGAGTGTGGATTTGCCACAGCCGGTTGGTCCTATGATGTAAACAAATTCACCGTCTTCTACTTCCAGGTTGATATCACGGAGTGCATGAACTCCATTTCTGTATGATTTTGAGACATTTTTCAACAGAATCATTCTATCACTCCTTCGCGTTTCATTATAACATAAATAGCAGTCATTTCCAAAAGTTTGCCGGCTGTAAAATTCTTACATTTCCTTAACGCCAATTTAATAAAGCAACCTAAAAAATAAAACAGTGCTGCGAATTTGAAATGCACTTCATAATTTGTCGATCTAACTTTATGGGTTCACTTCAATTCTGTCAGCTCTGCTTTTTTTACAATTATAAACCTTGCATATACGTAAAACCTTCTCCTTGTACCTCATTGACATCATTCACAATCACAAAGGCTTCCGGGTCTACATGGGCAATAATACGATCTAATATAGGAAATTGTTTTTTCATAACGACTGTCATAATCACCGGTTTTTGTTTCCTTGTATAACCACCTTCCGCATGCAAAATTGTTGTGCCGCGATTGATATTCGTATAAATTTCCTGCATCAGCTCTTCATATTTATCCGAAATAATCATGACGTTTTTAGCCTCATGGCTGCCGATGGTCATCACCTTATCAATGATCTGTCCACAAATCCAGACAGAGACTAGTCCAATCATGGCTGCTTCTATGCCATATGTACTGGCACCTAACACTACCGTAGCACCATCAATGCACATTACCAAGGTTGGTAAGGGAATATTAGTATATTTATTTATTACCAGCGGCGGTATATCCATTCCTCCTGTGCTGGCGCCTACACGATAGACTAAACCAATGCCTACACCGATACAGACACCGCCGTAAATACTCGCCAGCAATGCATTATTAGTGATAAATACATCCGCAAACAGTTCATGCGTTACCGTAATAAACAAAGGATAAACAATAGTACTTAAAATCGTCTTCATGGCAAATTGTTTACCTAATACAATAGCGCCTACGATAAACAATCCAATCGTTAATCCGTTAATTACTAAGGTGGCCGGCAGATGGAAAACCGGCTGTAAGGCTACGGCGATACCCGCTACACCTCCTGATAATATATCTGATGGCAAAATAAACAGATTGACTCCCAGGGCAATAATGAGATTCCCCGCTATTACTGATAGTACATCTATCAACATTCCATAGGTTTCTTTTTTCATGTTCGTGCTCCTTAACATCCCATCCGTTATTATATCACAGCAGTAGGACTTTTGTATGAGATATCGTTATTTTAAGGAAAGAAAAAAAGGGACACTTCCGCAAAGGAAATATCACCTTGTTTTGTGCACGTCAGTATCTTAATATAGAGAACATTTATTGAATTAACGTTTTTAAATAAGCAAAGATAAAGCCATCTAAATCACCGTCCATGACACCTTGTACATCACTCGTCTCATGATTGGTGCGATGATCCTTTACCATACTGTAAGGATGGAAGACATAACTGCGAATCTGGGAACCCCATTCATTCGCCTTAACTTCACCCTTGATTTCCGCCAACTTTGCCTCTTGTTCCTCAATCATCTTTTGATACAAGCGACTCTTTAACACACGCAATGCTTCCTCACGGTTCTCATGCTGACTGCGTCCGTTTTGGCAAGTTGCGACTAATCCGGTCGGTTTATGTACCATGCGTACGGCAGAATCCGTCTTGTTAATATGCTGACCACCGGCACCACTGGCACGTTTTGTTTCCACGATTAAATCTTCCGGTTTAATCTCAATTTCAATTTCATCATTAAATTGAGGCATGACATCCAAAGACGCAAAAGAGGTATGACGTCTTCCTCCGGCATCAAAAGGAGAGATACGCACTAAACGATGAACACCTTTTTCTGCCTTGAGATAGCCATAAGCCATATCACCTTCTACTAAGAACGTGATGGATTTAATACCGGCTTCATCCCCCGGCTGATAATCCAGCACACTGACTTTGAATTCGTGCTTTTCCGCCCAGCGAGAGTACATGCGATACAACATATCTGCCCAATCACAGGATTCGGTTCCTCCGGCTCCTGGATGCAGCTCTAAAATCGCACTGGAATGGTCATATTCATGTGACAACAAGACCTTGATTTCAAAATCAGCAAAGTTTTTTTCCATCTCCTGATATTCTAATTCAAAAAGTTCAAAGATTTCTTCATCGAAATCTTCCTTCAACAGTTCCTGTGTTTCATCAAGTGAGCTTAATGCCTTTTGTAACGCATCATAGCTATCCACAACATCCTTGATGGCATTTAACTGACGAATGACGACTTGTGCCTTTTGCGGATCATTCCAAAAGCTTTCTTCCAACGTTTTCGCTGTCAGCTCCTGTATTTTATAGCGTCTGGCAGTTAAGTCAAAGTGACTCACCAAGCTGTTTCAGTTTCGCCTGATGAGTGTTCACCCCCTGCCTGATTTCGTATAGTTCCATTTATGCTTCCTTTCTTTCGATTTGCACCTTCATAGCGAAGAAGACAACTTCACGGGCAATTCTTGCCTGCATTTCTTCAAACATCTCATAACCTTCTTCGATGTAGGCCTGCAATGGATTATTTTGTGCATAGGCACGCAAATGAATACCATTGCGCAGTTTATCCATCATATCGATATGCTCGATCCAGTTACGGTCCATATTACGTAAAACAATGGTTTTTTCAAATTGTTTAAATTCATCACGGATATCACTGATCTTATCATCATACAGCTGGAAAATATAATCGCTGCAATATTTTGCTGTTTCATCGGCATCTTTACCACGCAGATTTTCAACCTTTATATTATCTTCTGCCGCTACACCTAATACTTCCAGACCTTGACGGATACCATCATAATCGACATTATCTTCACGTTTTGAAGTATCAACGTTGGCATTGACAACATTTTCAATGACCCGATCAATCATATCGCGAACGATGCCATGAACATCTTCGTTTTCTAAGACAAAGTTACGCTGTTCATACATGATTTCACGCTGTTTACGCAAAACATCATCATAATCCAGCAATTGTTTACGAACGTCATAGTTATAGCCTTCGACACGTTTCTGTGCCTGGGTGATAGATTTGGTAACCATCTTTGATTCAATCTGAGCATCGCCTAAAGAATCAAACAGCTTTTTAAACTTCTCGCCGCCGAAACGAATCATCAATTCATCCTTTAAAGATACATAGAAACGAGAGAAACCAGGATCACCCTGACGACCGCTTCGTCCACGCAGCTGGTTATCAATACGTCTGGATTCATGACGCTCACTACCTAAGACAGCCAAACCACCGAGTGCTTTTGATTCCTCAGTCAGCTTGATATCGGTACCACGACCTGCCATGTTGGTCGCAACGGTAACACTTTTCGGACGACCTGCTTTGGCGATGATTTCCGCTTCTCGTGCATGGTTCTTCGCATTCAATACTTCATGTGGAATGCGTGCTTTTTGTAACAGCTGATGTACCAGTTCACTGGCTTCAACGGAAATCGTACCGACCAATACCGGCTGGCCTTTCGCATACAATTCTTTGACTTCTTCGATCAACGCATTGAATTTCAAGCGCGGATTGGCAAAGATGGCATCCGGATAGTCTTCACGGATAACCGGACGGTTGGTTGGTATCTCAATAACACGCATGTTATAAATATCTAAGAATTCTTCTTCTTCGGTTTTGGCTGTACCGGTCATACCAGCTAGCTTATCATACAGACGGAAGAAGTTCTGATACGTAATTGTCGCCAAGGTTGTTGTTTCTTCTTTAATCGGCACACCTTCTTTGGCTTCAATCGCCTGATGTAAACCATCCGAATATGCACGACCAGGCATCGTACGTCCGGTAAAGGTATCGACGATAACGATCTCATTATCCTGAACGACATATTCTACTTCGTTTTTCATAATGTAGTTTGCCTTTAAGGCCTGCGTAATATGATGAACCAATTGCGTATGTTCAATATCATATAAGTTCTTGATCTTAAAGTAGCGTTCTGCACTATGAACACCCTTTTCACTCAGCATGATTTGACGTGTTTTTTCATCAATTTCATAATCATCGCCTTTTAAGCGTTTCGCAAAGGCATCTGCCTGTAAATATAAGTTTGCTGTTTTCTTCGCCCCGCCACTAATGATCAATGGTGTTCTGGATTCATCGACCAGAATGGAATCGACCTCATCGACGATTGCCACATGCAAGCCGCGCAATACACGATCTTTAACATCTGTAACCATGTTGTCACGCAGATAATCAAAGCCTAATTCGGAGTTTGTCGTATAGGTGATGTCGCAGTTATATGCTTCACGTTTTTGTAATGGTGATAAAGGACGTGAGTTTACCCCAACGCTTAACCCTAAGAAACGATAGATCTGTCCCATCCATTCTGCATCTCGACTAGCTAAGTATTCATTGACGGTAACTACATGTACACCTTCCCCAGATAATGCATTCAGATACACGCACATGGTTGATGTCAAGGTCTTACCTTCACCGGTCTTCATCTCGGCAATGTCACCGCCATGCATGGCAGCAGCACCCATGATCTGTACCTTATAAGGGAATTCGCCAATCGTTCTGCGCGCAGCCTCACGAGCTACCGCAAAAGCTTCCACCTGCAGATCCTCCAGTGTTTCCCCTTTGGTGTAACGTTCTTGGAATTCCTGTGTCTTTCCCCGCAGTTCATCATCACTCAATGCCTCCATGGAATCTTGCAATGCAATAACCGCATCGGCAATTTTCTCCAGTTTGTGCAATGTTTTCTTTTCGCCGTTTAATAATCGTTCAATAAAATTCGCCATGAAAAACCTCCACTATATGTATTTGTCATATTTTCATACGTTTTCACTATTTTAATCGTGAATATTTATACAAATTACCTTTTCTATTGTAACACAAACTTGTCATGGATACACCATAAAAAAACAGGCTTCTGCCTGTTTTCACACTTTTTTAAAGTTTTACGATGTTGTGAGCCTGAAGACCTCTTTCTGTTTCAACAAGTTCAAATTCAACCTTTGCGTCAGCATCAATTGTTTTGAAACCTTCCATCATCAACTGAGAGTAGTGAAAGAATACATCTCTGCCATCTTCTAATGTGATGAATCCGTATCCTTTCTCTTGATTAAACATTTTAACTTTTCCTTGCATTCTTAAATCCTGTACCTTTCTATGCGAACCTTACTGCATAGTAAAATTATAAAGACATTTTATTGAAAAATCAATGAATTTAGTACATTGTTTTGTAAAAAAATCGTCAGTTTTTGTTGGAAGTACAACGATTTTAAACATTTTTTCAAAAATGTATATTTTTTACACACAGCTTTTGTTCCTTTTACAAATCCTTTTCATTTCCAATACAATCCAAATGGATTGTATTGTAGCAATTTAAGGTGATCTACCTTAAAGAATCCTATGTTTTTATGTTACGCTAAATCTTAAAAATTAAGATGAACAGACTTCGACATTACGTGCCTGTAATCCTTTCTCTGATTCTACTGCCTCAAAGGTTACCGTCTGACCTTCTTCCAGACTCTTGTATCCATCTTGTAGAATTTGTGAATAATGGACAAAGACATCTTTGCCATCCTCACTGGATATGAAACCATATCCTTTTTCTGCGTTAAACCATTTTACTTTACCTTTCATTCACTTCACCTTCCTGATTTCAACAATCAAAGTATAGAGAATCGCATACGTTTTAGCAAACCTTTTTCATCGCAGGATTCGACAAAAAGAGGATGTGCTGCCAGTACCAGCGCCTCTATTTTATATGTATGCGGCAAGAGTTTTCGGTATGCACACAAGATCGTAGAACCACTTGTGCATACATCATCAACTAGTAATAAGGGCTTTTGGGGCAAAGAAACATCACTTCTTCGTTGTATTACCTGCGAAATAAGAGCCCTGTTTTGCATATTTTGTAAGGATTGTTTGTGATTGCTTGTCTTATAAAAGGGTTCAATGATCTCCAGCTTACAGGCTTTTAGCATCTCCCTTACCGGCAAGAAACCGCGTTCCAACATCTTCTCTTTACTGGAAGGCATTAATACAATGGCATATTGTCGAAATTTGTCATTAAGTTCCTGCATAACTTCATGAAAAAACACAGGACGCAAAGCGATATCCCTACCTTCTTTAAATTGAAAGATCATGTTTTCTAAAAAATCATTGTAACGATACAACATAGACAATTGCAGTGAGTCCAACTTCGTGCTCTTGCATAAGGGCTCCAACTGTTTTCGACATGCCCCGCATAAGAAAGAAGAACGTTTTACATAATGAAAGATATCTTCTTGTTTATGTACATTCTGAAAACATAACAGACAATGCTCTACAATGTCTGATTCATCTTGTGAATGGCGATGGAGCAGCGTTTGATAGAAGTGGTTTTGTGGCTGCATAAAAACACTCCTTTCCCTTTCGGCATTTCGATGTTACGACCAACACGCCCAATCATTTGGATGAGACTGGCCTCTTGAAAAATGGGATGATCTGCACATAGGATCATCACATAAATACCGCGAATGGTGATACCTCTTTCTAAAATGGTCGTCGTGATTAAGAAATCATATCGTTTTTCATGAAATTCATCTATCACCTTTTCTTTCTCTTTCGTTTTTGAGGTGAATACGGCACAACGATGTGTCAGTCGTAAGAAACGATACAATGTATTCGCCATATGTATCGTCGGGACAAATACCAAAGTCTGTATGCCATCATGTTTTTGTTTACGTAAAAAACAAAGCATCCAAACCATCTGCGCAGCTTTTGGCATCTGATACACCTGCGGTTCTATCAATGGATAGCCATGTGGACGCTGAAACAATTCCACCATGCAAACTTCTTGCCTTTCCACCCTTCCCAGCATATCCTCATCCGGTGTGGCTGTGAGCATGAGCTTTTGTCCAATGCACGCATGCATCGCAATTGCTTCCAACAAAGCATTATCACGATAAGGGAACGCATCTACTTCATCCATAATGAGCAAATCAAACCAGCCATGATAGCGATATAATTGATGCATCGTACAAATAATCAAATCTCCATCCGTGATATCCGTAAATCCTTCACATACCGCAATGACCTGTAGCATAGGAAATGCCTGCTGCATGCGTTCCTGTATTTCTAAGACGACCTGTCGTCGGCTGATCGCAAAGCCCACCTTCTTTCCCTGGCATAAATACCATTGTATTGCTTCCATTGTTAATTCTGTTTTACCGGCTCCGCAAGCGGCATACACTAAAACATCTTTGCCTTCTTTCAGGTACTGCATAATGGAGGCAACTGCGATTTGTTGTTTTGGTGTTAAGGGATAGGACAGCGTGTAGTGACACTTACATCGTCTGCGCATGCATGGACGCGTTATTGGTTCCTTTCCGACATCTATTCTGCCAAATCCAATGCATTTACGACAATACCAGACTCCCTCATCTTGATAAAAATAGTTCATGTCCTCATTTCCGCAACGTTGGCAACGCATAAAAACCACCTCACTATGTCATACGACACAACTTGGTGGTTTTCCGTGTTTATTCAAATATTTTCATATTTTTCTAGTAAATAATCTCTTATTTATAAATTTTACGTTTCGCAATGTCATCACTTACGCATGGATTTCCAATAACGATCATACGTCTCCACGATTTCTTGATAATCTTTCATCGTGTTTAGATCACCGCCATATTTGCGATCCAATTGATAAGCGTCTACCTCGACTTTTTTTACTACCTCTTGTAACAACTCTTCCCATTCCCCATCAAAGCGCTTCTTTTCCTTCTCATGCAGATGATTCAAAGTTTCTAATAAGATCATCTGAGCATCCTTACGCCAATAACTGACACCAAGCAAGGACAATACTCTACGTTCTCCTCGATCGATATGAAATCCTTGAATATGGTGCTGTTCATCCACTTCAACTACGCGAACAGGCGCTCCATTGGGACGTTTCAGCATCGTATAAAACGTGGTATGTGTAAATGCTTCTTTAAAAATATTCTTGAATAAGACCGTATCTCCATGAATCAGCCAACATTCATTCAATTGTTCTGCGATTAAAGCAAGGGAATGGATATTATTGTATTCACCATACGCCGTATTATACAGGATATGAATAGGATAGTTCTTTTTCAAAATAGAAAAATCTTCATGCCGATGCCCGGTAACAATGGTAATATCGCGAATACCTGCTTGTAATAAATACTGAATAATCTGTTTGATTACCATAGTTTGCCCGATGGTAAAAAAAGCTTTATTTTTATATTTTGTCAATTCTTTAAAACGATGTCCCACACCTGCAGCTAAAATTACTGCTTTCATATACAACCCCCTGTGAAGAAAGGCAGCCCATCCGCTGCCTTTTCGATCACTTGTCTTTATTTCTTTGTTGTCTGTAAGAAATGCCAAGCATCCTTACACATTTCTTCTAATCCTTTTTCTGCTTTCCAGCCTAACTCTTCCCACGCTTTTTTCGTACTTGCGTAACATTGGGCAATATCCCCGGGACGGCGTGGATCAATTTGATATGGTACCTCAATCGCATTCACTTTTGCGAATGTATTAACAACATCCAATACGCTATATCCTATGCCGGTACCTAAATTGTACGCATCTACACCGATTGGCTCCATGACTTTTTTTACTGCATTGACATGGCCTTTGGCTAAATCCACCACATGAATGTAATCACGCACGCCGGTACCATCAGGTGTATCATAATCATTGCCATATACATGTAAAAAAGGCAGTTCTTTGTTTGCGACTTTTACAATGTAAGGCATTAAATTATTAGGGATATCATTAGGACTTTCTCCTATCAAACCACTCTTGTGTGCACCGATTGGATTGAAGTAACGCAACAATGCGATATTCCATTCAGAATCGGATACATGCAGATCTTTTAGGATCTGTTCAATCATCAATTTTGTAGTACCATAAGGATTTGTGGTAGGTCCTAATGGAAAATCTTCATAGATAGGAACACTCGCCGGATTGCCATAAACCGTTGCGCTGCTAGAGAATACCAGACGCTTACAGTTATGCTTTGCCATCACTTTGCACAATGCCAGAGTACTCATTAAATTATTCTGATAATACATCAAAGGTTTTGCCACAGATTCGCCCACTGCTTTATAACCGGCAAAATGAATAGCGGCATCAATCTTATGTTGGGCAAAGATTTGTGCCAGCGCAGCTTCATCACAACAATCCGCTTCATAAAAGGTTACTTTTTTTCCTGTGATACTTTCTATCTTATCAACGACATCTGCCTGTGAATTATAAAGATTATCAAGGATTACAACTTCAAAGCCTGCATCCAGCAATTCTACACAGGTATGACTTCCAATAAATCCGGTTCCTCCGGTCACTAATATTTTCATAAGCTTCCTCCTGTTATTTCTGTTTCATTATAGCATTAATATAGCCTCTTGCTGCATTTATTTTTTATAAGCTGAAAAATTCAAATACCATAGGGGATTTTTATGCCAACACTTGTTATCGATCTGCTTAATATACGCGTACCTTACAGCGTACCTTTTTACCATTGCTGGAAGTTGCACTAATATAGGCTGTTCCCGCTTTTTTCGCATATACCTTTCCTTTTGAAGTGACGGTTGCCACTTTCGTGTTACTGGAACTCCATTTCACTGTTTTATAAGTTGCCTTGCTCGGTGAGATATAAGCACGTAATTGGAAAGAGCGTATTTTATTCAGGGTTAACATGGTCGTATTTAGTTTGATGGAAGATACCGGTGTATGTTTTTTTACCGTTACAACGCAAGTTTTTTTAAGCCCATTCGCACTCACCGTGATTGTAACTCTTCCCGCTTTCTTCGCTGTCAACTTCCCACTGCTGCTTATACTTGCTATCTTGGTGTTACTGGATTTCCATGTCGCCTTTGTACTTGCACCAGATACCTTGGCAGTTAAGGTTGTACTGCCTTTTTCATATATAGACAATTTACTTTTAGAAAGGGAAAGCGTTGGTGTTTTCACACTGACCTTACATGTTTTGGTAATCCCATTCGCAGTTACCGAAATGGTTGTTGTCCCTGCTTTTTTCCCGGTAATCTTACCTGTACTGCTCGCTGTGGCAATGCTACTATTCTTTGTTTTCCATACACATTTACTGCTAAGTCCCTTGACACTGGCGGTTAAGGTATAGGAGCCTTTTACATTCACGGCAACACTTGTCTTAGATAATGACAAGGATGGCTTTACAACGACGACTTTACAAGTTTTCTTAGCATCGTTTGCACTGGCACTGATATAGGCAGTACCGGCTTTTTTAGCCGTAATCTTACCGGATGAAGAAACTTCTGCCACTGCTTTATTATTCGATGACCAACGCACGGTTTGGGATTTTCCATAAGCCGTCGCTTTTAAGGTTACACTACCTTTTTCATACAAAGTTACTGATGTTTTATCCAAGGTAACGATGGGCTTTTTCACGCTAATCGAACAGGTTGCCTTAACTCCGTTTGCGGTTGCGCTGATTTTGGTTGTTCCCGCTTTTAGCGCCGTTATGGTTCCCTTGGCATCAATTTTGGCTATGGATGGCTGTTCACTTTTCCATGAAATAGATGCTGTTGGAGTTACTGTGGCTTTTAAGGTATACGTCTTTCCAACATAGGTTGTCACAGATGCTGTATTCAGCTTGATGGCAGGCTCTTTTACCGTGACATTGGCAATTGCCTTCTTTCCATCCGCTGTAACAAACACAAGTGCTTTGCCGGCTTTCTTAGCCGTCAATACCCCATCGGCATTGACACTGACAACACTGGTATCACTACTCTTCCATACAGGTGTGCCCTGAATAGCTGTAACAATATTCAAGGCTATCGTTTTATTTCGATACATCGTGATTGAAGTCGTATGCAAGGTTAATAGTGCCGGTTTCACGCTTACTTTACAGGAAGCCTTGCCTCCTGCTGCATCTTTTGCCGTAATAATGACACTGCCTTCGCGAATACCCAATACAGTGCCATTGGCATCCACACTGGCGATGTCAGCATTACTGCTGGACCAAGTAACCTTTTTATTGGTGAGTTTAGATGAAACAATTGGTTTTATGGTCATCGTGTTACCCACTGGCAGCGATGTCGAAGACGTCGAAAGTTTTAATTGTAACTTCGTATATTCATCTTTTACCATTGCTTTAAACTTCGTCCACCCCATAGATCCCTTTTTCATATGATTCATGTTATATGGACAATCCTTGCCAGACCAGTCTTGATGACGTTTGACGGCTGTATATGGCAATCCATTTTCATATAAGATACTGGCGGTTAAATAAGCTGCATTCTTTTCAGCCTTTGCATAATTGCCATCTGCATTTTCACAGATTTCTATCCCAATCGTTGATGCATTTCCACTGTCATTGCCATCACCGGCATGCCAGCCTACTTCATTCATTGCCAGACTTTGATAAATGACTTTATTATCTACTTGAAAATGCCAGGATGTCCATGCGGCAGCTCTGGAAACGTTACGTTCATATTGGATATTTGCATGAGCAGCGGCACCAGCGCCTTTACTGGCATTTGCTGTATTGTGTATGGTTACATACTTTGGAACCATCGAGATACCTGAACGTGTAGGATCAGAAATCTTAGGCAATAATTTTTGTTTGATGGCTATGCCATTAACACTTGTTTGCGATAAGGTTCGTTTGGTATTCAGATAGGTTGCATATTGCTTATTGAAAACCGAACCGTCATCATGATAAGAAGTTAAGATCCATCCTTTATATTTTCCATTATTCACATAGGCAAAGAAATTCGCACGCTTGCTGATCGTGTAAGTACCTGCCGGTATGGTTCCTTTCGCGAATCGATCATCAAAGATAGGTACAGAATATACATCTAAGGTCTTCGTTGTTTTTAGCTGCGCTGCTATATCTTCAATTTCTATTTCCTGAATATTATCATCCCAAGTGGTGATCCATCCACTTCCTTTTTCTGTATTCACATAAAAATAATTGCCATATCGTTTCGTGGCATAGCGTATCTTTGGCGATAATTTTGCCTTAACATTGCCATATGGCTCTTTATATAATGATGTTGTTTTAAAGTTATACAAAATATAATTGCCGTTTCGCTGATACGTATACCCCTCTACACGTGCATAAGGATTGGCTTCCGCTATATCCTGAAAACCATCGCCATATGCATATTCTCCATCGTTGAATACATCCTCCTTTATGGATGTGTTCGCTGTTCCTTTCTTTTCCTGCGCATGCACAAAAGACATCGATGATAGTGGCAATGCCACACAAAATAATGCTATTAAAAGTTTCTTCATATCCTTTCAAATCCCCTCTCATTATTCATTTTATCATAAATGTATCACATAAGGTTACAAGTTTTGGATGTTTCTTACCGTCATGATCATACCAGCCTCTTTGAAAACTTATAGCGTTAACACTTATTACTATTATTATAGTCTCTTTTTCCTTTATTTGAAAGACAAACCTTATCGATTGTCTTACCATCTATCTGATATATCAAGATGTTATGGTCTTATCTTATAATTCATCCTTGTGATGAATTTCATTTTCGCTATTTGAATCAAATCAATGTTCCCTCTTGCATATCCTCATAAAAACAGTTACAATAACCACGTAATACGCAGCAGTGGCAGAGTCTGGTTTAATGCACCGGTTTCGAAAACCGGCGTGTCTTTTGACACCGGAGGTTCAAATCCTTTCTGCTGCGCCAAGAGTTTAGAATACACCGTGATAACGGTGTTTTTTTATCCCTATGATGCTCTGAATTCATTATCTTTATTAAACCTATAACCTTTTCCAGCGCAAACGTTTTCTCTTTCCTACATTCTCATTTCCAAGAAAAGGATTGGTATATCAGAATTGCCTTTTTACCTTGAGAAATTATATAATAGAAGAAACGCTAAGGAGGAAGTTCACATGCTTGATTTCTCATCATTACCAATGGGCGCTACACTGCTGGCACCGGCACACCTGCATCCGCTCATTCGCCAAAAACTTTTACAAACGACCCATGGATTGTTAGGCTTGCGTTTATATACGCTGAATGGTTATCTGTCTGCCCAATCCTTGGAAGATGCGCCAAGTGAGGCTTCCATCTTATTTGCCTATCGCGAGCGTATCAAACAGCTTTCTTCTTCCTTACATATTTATCAAGAAGCTGCTCTCACTTCTGTTTTCTTAAAGGAATGTATGCAGTGCCTTGATGATCTTAAGATATGGCAGATTCCACTGAGTGTATTAAGTGAACAGGAAGAAGCTCATGCTGAGCGAAAAACTATCCTGACTGCATTGTATCCAATTGAAACACAAGGTGATTTGATTGTTAAAGCGATTCGTGAAATAGCGCATAAGGATGCACATATGGTATATATTTATGATGCTTTCTTCACTCCGCAGCAACAACAACTAGTCAACCTGCTAGTTAGGCAGGGCGCTACTTTATTGCAGGATGAAGAAATTCCTTATGAACGAAAGTTTTATCATGCAGTGAATAAACGACAAGAAATTGAAGGCTGTGCCCAATATATCTTACGCCATGAGATGAAGGCTGAGGATGTTGCCATCACCTTGGCAGATACCTCCTATATCCCCATCCTGGAACAAATCTTTAACCGCTATCATATCCCTTATACAAACCTTGTGGCATCCGCTGCCAGCAGCATCATTGTCAAACGCGCGCGCATGCTGTTGAATTATTATTTACAGCCAACGCAAGAACATCTATTGGCCTGCTTAGATTGTGGTATCTTTCATGAGGAAACTTTATCCTCCTTACTGCAATATTTACAAATTTATCAAAAAGACTTCTTTCAGCCATTTAATCATTTACAAACACTTTCAACCACTTCTCATATTCTGAATGAAACGGATGTGGCAAAGCTGAAAGAAATAGAGGAACGTGCAGAAATTGCCCGACAGCATATCGCTGAACAATTACGGTCACTCATGCATCCAGCTTCTTATGAAGAAATGTTACTCACCGTATTAAATCTTTTAAAAAACAGCCTGAGTAACGATATGCAACAAAGTGCAGTTTTACAAGATGTCATGAATGTTATCAATGAAGTATATCCATATATAAAGGAAAAGGATGATATCACTTTTTTACTACAGTTATTAGAAGATATTACTGTACATTCCACCGTTCATCAATTGCAAGGAGTCAGTGTCACCTCACTAAAACAGGGATCCTGTACCAGAAAACATCACTTCTTACTAGGCGCTACACAAAATCAATATCCTGCCTTTATGGCAAAACGTGGTATCTTTGATGAGCACTATTATGAAACCCTGCCTTTTCCAAGCATGGAACATCGCTATCAATTGCATTTGAAACAGTTACGTAAGCTGCTAAACCGCAGCCAACATCTTTATATATCCTATCCCTTAGGTACGTATGAAGGGAAATCTTTAGAAGCTGCCTTAGAAATAGAACAAATGTTTGATGAAAGAGCAAAACCTTATCCTTTACAGGAAATGTATGAAAAAGCAGATATTGCGCTAACCATTACTTCGCAAACAGCCCATGAGCTGTTTGTTCGCAATCAGCAAATCAAAGGTTCCATCTCTTCTATTGAACGCTATGTAAAGTGTCCGTTTTCATATTTCCTGCGTTATGGGTTAGGTATTAGAGAACCTATGAAACTAGGCTTTGCGGATTCTTATATGGGAACACTTTCACATTATCTGTTAGAAACCTTGACTAAGCAACAGGGGAAAGCCTATACAAGTGTATGTGAAACAACGCTTACCGCCTTGATTGACAAGGAAATAGACGCCCTTCAAGAAGTCTTTTCGGACATGCGTACCCGCTTACAGATTTTACGTATCCGTATCGAATCCAGCATAATGCAGACATTGCGACGCTTAGCTTCTTTTGAAGAACATTCTCATTTCCAGCCCTGGCAACAAGAACGCGAATTTCAATATGAAATACCTGTAACATCGGATGTCACACTGGCTTTGCATGGCTTCATTGATCGTTTGGATGTATATGATGATATCCTATGCATTCTGGATTATAAAAGCAGTGCAAAAACACTATCGGAAACAAAAGTATTTGCGGCAATGCAGTTGCAACTTTTAACCTATTCCATCGTCATGGCCAAACTGGAACAAAAAGAAATTATGGGAGCTTATTATCTATCATTAAAAAATGAAAATATTCCCCATCCGGCAGGTAAGCTATCGCGCCGCAAGCCGGTTACCTATACACCGATTGAAAAAGCAGATCTACAAGATGTCATCATCAAAACGCATCGCATACATGGATGGACGATGTATCCGAATGTATCCTTATTAGATGATGAAGGCACGCATGTAAGCGGTGTTCGCTGCAATAAAGATCAGCTCATCAAAGCGAGTAAATTATACGACTTACATAGCATAGAACGCTGGTTTACGAGCATTTATCAGCAATTAGCCAAACGTATGCTGGATGGTGATATCGTCATAGAACCAAGTGAAGATGCCTGTCTATACTGTGATTTTCATGCTATCTGCCGTTTCCATGGCATGCCATTTGAACGCAAAGCCATGGTTGAAACAGATGATTCCCTCTATCGGAAAGGAGAGGATGAAGATGCCTAACTGGAATCCCCAACAGCTGAAAGCTATTCAGACAAAAGATAAAAACATCATGGTATCCGCTTCTGCCGGCAGTGGTAAAACGACGGTATTAATTGCCCGCTTAATGGATCTGGTGGTAAAAGATCGTGTTCCGATTGATGCCATTTTGGCTATGACCTTTACGGAGGCGGCGGCCAGTGAAATGAAAAAGCGACTGGCTGCTTCTTTACAGAAAGCCTATGAAGAAACAAAGGATCCTGAGGAACGCGCTTACATCACCCGCCAGCTTACAAGTATACAAACTGCCCATATTTCTACTATCCATTCTTTCTGCTTATCCATTTTACAAGAGTATTACTATATGATTGGCCTAGATGCTACGCGCATCACCAACATCATGGATAATGGAACGATGGTCTTATATCAGGGAAAAGCATTAGAAGAAGCTTTTCAAAACCAATATACCAAACAGGATAAAGTTTTTATTGATCTTTGTGCCATGTTTTCCTCACGCAGTGAAAATGATGAGGCTCTGCGCAAGCTGATTACCTCACTTGCTGTCATGGCATCCTCGCAGGCAAATTCCGATGCCTGGTTAGACGCTTTGCTCATCCCTTATGATAATATCAAGCATATACAAGATCTGCCCATTGGCATTCAAGAAAACTTCTTTTCCTACTTAGCAGTAGAATGTTCGCGTTATGAAGAAGGCATCTTGCGTATTCAGGAACTTTATCGTTACCGCTATGACAGTGAAGTAAAAAAAGCTGCATTAGTAGAACAAAAGGTACAGGCTTTGCCATTTTTACAAGAAACCTTAACCAAACGTGATTATGAAGGCTTTCGTTTAGCCTTTCAATCCATTGCCCATGGAATTCTTCCTCCCTCTCCGGATAAAGAGGATAAAGAATATGTTCATTTGCGTAAACAATCACAAGAATTAGAAGATCGTTTATTAGGCCTTTTATTCAGTGAGCAGCAATTCATAAAGGATATGCAAGCATTAAAACCTTATATTCAAAAGCTGATTGAAATGGTCAAGGATTATCGAATGAGCTATGCACGTATAAAGCAAGAACAGGCAGTTATTGACTTTGACGATATGGAGCATTATGCACTGGAAATCTTACAGTGTAAGCATGGTCAAGTAGCACAGCGCTATCGTGAGCAGTTTACAGAAATCATGGTAGATGAATTTCAGGATAGCAATGATGTACAAAACACCCTGGTTCAATTGATTTGTCGTGAAAACAATGTCTTTCGTGTCGGTGACGTTAAACAATCCATTTATGGTTTCCGACATGCCAAACCTTCTTTAATGCGCGGTATCATAGAACAACAGGGTATCTATGATGAAGTCATCTATTTATCAAACAACTATCGTTCGAAAAAAATGATTGTTGATTTTAATAACCTCTTATTCAAACAGTTAATGAATTTAGATGGTTTCTCCTGCCGATATGCCGATGCAGATGATGTAGAAACCGGCGTTGCAGAACAATTGCAAGACAATGTGCCAATCTGTTTTCATGCTATCTTTCATGATGAGATCAAGAAGACCAATGCGTTGATTCTCGCTAAAAATGATCTGAAGGCCAGCTATATCGCCAATCAGATATTAGAAATACGTGAAAAAGAACAGCGTCAATGGAAGGATTTTGTCGTACTGGTAAGAGGAAATGCTCGTAAAGAAAATATGAAGAAAGTGTTTGATGAACTGCATATTCCTTATTTTATTGATGTGAAATCCGGTTTCTACCAATCCAGTGCCGTATCGCTGATGCTAAGTGCCTTGCGCGCCATCGAAGATCCGCATAATGATATCGCCTTAATCGCCATCTTACTATCTCCCTTATTCCCTTGTAGTGCAGAACAAATTGCCCAAAGCAAACTGGCCAAACGTCAAGTGGCACAAAAGGCAAGTCAACAGGCTGCACATAAGGTATATGAGTCCAGTTTTTATGCATATCTAAAAGAACATCCTATTCCCGGCTTTCAGGCCTTTGAGGAATTACGCAAGCAATGCTTCGATTGTTCTCTTACGGAAACGCTGAATCGTTTATATGAGCAAAATAATTATTATGCATTGCATACAAGCGTGCAGGAAAAAACCAATTTGGATCTATTGTTTGAAAAAGGTGCAACCTTTGAACAACAGCAAGCCATGGGCATTCATGCGTTTTTAAATCAGATTGAACAGATTAAGGATGCTCAAACAGCAGAGGCAATACCGATTGGCAGTGAAGCTGATGTCGTTCGTGTCATGAGCATCCATCAATCAAAAGGGTTGCAGTTTCCGGTTGTCTTCTTATGGTCAAATGATGCCATGACAGCAATAGAATTTAAAGATTTATGTATCTGTGACAGTGAACTGGGGATTGCCTTAAAAAGAATGGAGCTGCCTGAACGCTATGTACGAACAACAATTCCTCGTATCGCCATGGAGCATAAAAAAGATAAAGAAGAGTTGGAAGAAGAAATGCGTATCCTCTATGTGGCAACTACACGTGCTCAGCAGCAAATGCATATCGTAGACTGTGTTTTAGACCTGGAACAATATAATAAGCCTTTAACGACTTCTTCTATATACGATCGTGGCGGTTATACCTCCTGGCTCTTACAAACCTTTCTGCAACATCCAAATGACCTTTTCACCATCAAAGAAGTACATACCCTGTGGCAAAATCTTTCTCTTCAGGAACAAATGAAACCTCAATATCACATACAACCTTATCATCAGAAGGTGGAAACCTTACAGTTTGCGACAGCTTCTGCGAAAAAAGCTACAGATATAGCAATTACCCTGCAAAAGCAAAAAGGTATGCAGTATGGTACGATGATGCATAAGATGATAGAAGCCTTGGGTAATTCATCATGTGAAGATACCGCTATCCGGCAATGTGCGGCACGTCTGCATATAACTTTATCTGAATTAGATATTCAACGTCTGCATGACTTATATGAAAATGAAGTCTTTCAACAATGCTTAAAAACCACCTGTTATTATGAGCTTCCCTTCATGGTGAAAGATGGCGAAGAAGTCTTACACGGTTTTATGGATTTTGTGTCAATGCAAGAGAATACTATCGTCATCATCGATTTTAAAACAGATGCCATCTTTTTAGCAAATGAGTTAATGACAAGATATCGGGAACAGTTACTGTTGTATCAAAAGGCTATGCAAATGCTATATCCAAACAGTAATATAGCATGCTATATTTATTCACTGCATTTATCTGAGATGATTCAAGTCTCATAAATTATCAGATGATACAGAGGGTACCAAATAGTATATGGTATCCTCTTTTTTTCGTATCTAAATCAAAAAAAGAAGGATTTCTCCTTCTTAAATTGCACTAGTATGTGTAAGTGTAAGATCCTTGATAATATCCTGTAATGCCTTTATAAAGCAATGCACCCTTTTTCAAAGTTCCGGCTGATGAGAACTTAAAGGTTATTTTCTTATAACTATATGGTTTGATATTTAAAGCGAAATTGGTAAATGTTTGATTTCCTATTAATTTACCTGTATAATCATAAATTTTAAAATTAATTTTCTTAAAGTTCTTAATTGTCGCAATCCGATTATTGACAACATAAGTATCTAATCTTAAAGTTCCACCACTATAATAAACTTTTTTAACTGCTACTGTAGGATCACCATAATCATAATCAGATACGTTCGTGGAAACACTGTAAGATTTTGCGTTTTCTTTTACGCTGACTTTGCATTTTGTTGTATAACCGTTTCGTTTCGCGTAAATATATGCCGTACCGGCCTTTTTACCAACCACGCGGCCACTGCTATTTACCGTAGCAATGTTTTTATTTGATGATGTCCACGCAATCTTACCAGTACCGCCATTTACTTTTAATGTTGTATAAAACCCAGTATATATACTCTTGCTAGTTGCATTCACACTAGGTTTTTTCACTGTTAATTTACACTGTGCAGTATATCCATTACGTTTTGCCTTAATATAAACAGTTCCAGCTTTTTTCGTTGTGACATACCCTTTGCTATTTACTGTCGCAATGCCCTTATCGGATGATGTCCAAGCGATAGTACCGGTTCCGCCGGTTACTTTCAGTGTCATATGCGAACCTAGATACAAGGATGCGGAATTCTTATTTAAAGCTGGCTGTTTTACTGTGATTTTACACTTAGAAATTGCCGTTTTTGATTTTGCCGTAATATAAGCCGTACCAGGTTTCACTGCTGTTACTTTCCCATACTTATCTACTGTCGCAACACTATTTTTATCAGATGTCCAAGTTACTGTTCCATATGATCCCTTAAACGTTAATTTTGTCGTTCCTTTTACATACAGCGACGCACTGGTCGTTGTTAACCCTCTTTTAAGAACCGTAATTTTACAACTCTTCGTAATACCATTGGAGGTCATTGCAGTAATCGTAGCAGTACCAGGTGTTTTTGTATAAACCAAACCATTACTGGTTACGGAAGCAACTTTGTAATTGCTAGAAGACCATGTGATAGCGCTGTTTGTTGCATTGCTAGGTGTTATTGTAGCTTTTAATTGCAAATGTTCATTTGTGTAAAGTGTTTTTGAAATATAATTAAATGAAATCTTAGAAACACTAACATCATTCCTTTGGCTTTCAACAGTTGCTGCTTGTACTGGTCCCATAATACTGAACGCTATAAACAGACTCATCAAACAGCCAATCAGTTTCTTACATATTTTCATGTTATTCCCCTCCTAAGGCAACTTATGCCTTTCATAAGGTTATTATAACGTCATTTCAAGTACATGGCAATATTTCTTATGCAAACAAATAAAAAAGGCAAGATTTGATGTACCCCTATTAATTGTTGTTCAATTAACGGGTTACCCTTCACATTTCATCCTCTTGCCAACTACTTTATTTGTGATCTTATCGTTTATTGTAAGGTGGATAGCATGGTGCGTTGTTGCAAATCGCGATTTTGAAGGAATTTTCTAACGGCTTCCCAAATGGAATACATAATATTTTCTAAAACACCAAGCTCCATACTATGAATGATCAATTGGAGCAAATAATCCTCTTTTCCGGTATTTCGATCATTATCAAACATCAACAACAAAACAGCTATGAGATCATTTTTCTTTAAATACTCCAGATCCTCTTCCATCATATCCCCATTATAGAGTTGCATGACTTCTTCTCCATGTTGCCGTATTTCAACATATACTTCTTTGGGTATCGCGATACGTCCTTTACGATAATACAACTGATCTTCCTCCTGCCATAATACAAAACGATTTGTAAAATCCATGACCCGCTTTGTGAGTGGTAAGCGCCAGTCTTCAAATGGTTCTAATTCGCCGCTTTGATTCAGATCTTTAAAAGCAAAGCCATCCTGTTCGATTATTTGTATACCTAGATTGGGGTTATAACTTAATGTTTTTCCTCCTTCATTTTCGATGATGTCATGTTCATGCTTATGAGTCAATTTCCATTTCATATAGAAACCTCCTTGTGATCTCTATTGTCAGTATATCACTAAACCCCAGCAAGATATGTCAAGTAATCTTGTGAAATTATGTAATCGTCAGTACAAATAAAAAACCTTTGAATTAAGCATAAAAAGGAAGCCCGGTATGAAATGAACCCCTTTCATTTGGTTGCCCATATAATGGGGTTCACTTCAGTATCCTATCACATCAATGCTTATTTTGTTTTCCCATACTTAAGCTGCTGTAAGAACCATAACATCTTTTTCCATATAACTTTCATCATATACTATGCACAAAATCGCAGTGTTGAACAAGATAACGCCATGTAAGAGTTAAGCCCTATTAAAAATAAAATACTTTTCGATCATCCAAACGCAATAAGGCTAATTGTGTATATGCGTTATTTGCCGCACACCCACAATCAATATTAATCACATGTGCATCTTCTATACTTCTATTTCCTGTCCATATCGTGTACGGTCTGCTATCTTGCAAATATAAGGTAGGCGTATGTCCTAAAATTACACAACGATCATTAAAAAATGCCTCATCCTTTTCGATTCGCGCCCAGACAAAATCCTCAACACACGCCTCTGTTTCTTCCAGATCTTTCATCCTTACACAACCACGGTGAAATTGTGTACAGGGATAACCATGTACCAGATAATACTGCTGCTCTTGTACATGTACATCACAATAGGCCAGCGGAAGATCGGTAAGATACGATAAGATTTCTTCTTGTTCCTTTGTCGTCAACTTTTGAAACTGGGCAATGGTTACCTGACAGTGATTACGCTGCCAGCGATCCAAGATTAACATCTTATCATATAAATCCATTTTTTCATCTTTCAGTGCCTGATAATACTGCAGCATCATATATTCATGATTTCCCATCAGCATCTTCACATTGCTACGTTGCATGGCATCCTGTAAAATGACGATACCGTCAGGACCGCGATCAATCACATCCCCTAAGATGTACAAAGTATCCTCTTCATGAATATATTCTATCATTCGATCATAGCGATCCTTTAATCCATGCACATCACTCATCACATAAACAGCCATAGTATGCTCCTTTCTCAACCGACAGTTAATATTTTCATGAAAAACTTAACAAACACTCGCTTGTCGTTGCGCTTTTGCTCAACTATAATAAAACCATACAAGGCCATGTATAGAAAGAGGTTTTTATGAAATATAGTTTAGGAAATAAAATACGCGAATTACGCTTACACAAACAGCTAACGCAAGAACAACTTGCTCAGCTTTGCAAAGTAAGCAGCGCGGCGATTAGTAAATGGGAACATGAAGTTTCCCAAACAAAAGGATATTAAGAAATAACCTGTGTTTACCTGCTTGCA
>NZ_JAJCPX010000032.1:0-35123 GCF_020563125.1 Longicatena sp. 210702-DFI.1.196
ACATCATGCAGATCTGGCGGGATGGCGAAGCTGACAAGCTGACCCAGCTGGTGTTCTGCGACATTTCTACCCCGCAGGCAAAAGCTCCTGCAAGCAAGGCGGCGAAAACGCTGGATAATCCACTGCTTCACGCATTGGAAGGTGCTGTACCTTTGCCGGAGCAGGAACCGGCCTTTACGGTGTATGACGATATTCGTCAGAAGCTCATTGCCCAGGGGGTGCCTGCCGACCAGATTGCTTTTATCCATGAAGCCAACACCGAAGTGCGGAAAAAGGAGTTGTTCTCTAAAGTTCGTACCGGTCAGGTGCGTGTCCTTTTGGGCAGCACCGCCAAGATGGGCGCAGGCACCAATGTGCAGGACCGTCTGGTGGCACTTCATGACCTGGACTGTCCGTGGAGACCGGGAGACCTTGCCCAGCGCAAGGGCCATATCGAGCGCCAGGGTAACCAGAATCCTCTTGTCCATGTGTACCGCTATGTGACCGAAGGAACCTTTGACGCATACCTCTGGCAGACGGTGGAGAATAAGCAAAAATTCATCAGTCAGATCATGACTTCTAAATCGCCGGTTCGTTCCTGCGATGATGTGGATGAAACAGCCCTCAGTTTTGCCGAGATCAAGGCTCTGTGTGCCGGAGATCCCCGCATCAAGGAGCGTATGGATTTGGATGTGGAGGTATCCCGCCTGAAGCTGATGAAAGCTGACCACCAGAGCAAGCAGTACCGTCTGGAGGACCAGCTGCTCAAATACTTCCCGGAGGAGATTGAAAAGCACAAAGGTTTTATCAAGGGCTTTGAATCCGATCTGGAGGTTTTGGCAGCTCACCCGCACCCAGAGGACGGCTTTGCCGGTATGGAGATTCGTGGAGACCTGCTGACCGATAAGGAGAACGCTGGTGCAGCTCTTTTGGATGCCTGCAAGGAGGTCAAAACCTCCGATCCGGTGCAGATCGGCAACTACCGGGGTTATGCCATGTCCGTGGAATTTTCCGCTTGGAAACAGGAGTATACGCTCCTGCTGAGAGGACAGATGACCCACCGGGCAACCCTTGGTACAGACCCTCGCGGAAATCTTACTCGTATCGACAATGCCCTCGCTCAGATGTCCCAGCGTCTGGAGGCGGCAAAGGCCCAGCTGGATAACCTCTATCAGCAGCAGGCTGCCGCAAAGGAGGAAGTCGGAAAGCCATTCCTTTATGAAGAAGAATTGAGAAGCAAAAACGCCCGTCTGGTGGAGTTGGATACCCTGCTCAACATCGACGGAAAGGGACAGGCACACGCCGAGGCTGTTGTTGACAAAAGCACACGGACTTCGGTGCTGGACAGCCTGAAACGCCCTGTGCCGCCACGCAGCCTTGAAAAGAAACCAAAACAACACGAGGAGGTACGATGATTATGAATGCAACAGATTGGAATACAGCTCTTTATGAGAAAATGTCTGATGAACAGGATAAATTCCGGGACTGGCTGAAAAGCCAGCCCCCGGAGGAAATCCTGCACCACACCTATGAGTACACGGTCCGGGAGGACATCGTGATGGCGATGGAGCAGCTGGAGCTGACCGACGCACAGGCACAGGCGCTTTTGGATTCCTCCTCGCCACTGGCTGATGTGTACCGTTATTTTGAAAAGCTGGAGACCGGCTACATGGATGTGATCCGGGACAGCATTGAGAACCGTGCCGACGATGTGTGCAGAGCTAAAGAGGAACTGCGAACAACACCGGTCTATCCCCATTCAGCTGCCTATGCGAGAGAACATGGGGAGCTGGAGCAGTACCGAGCTTCCAACAATGTAAATCTCCAATGCAAGGAGTCCATTGAAGCGGCGGTGCGGGAACACTTCGACGGAATGTATCTCAGCCACGATGCGGCAAAGGGTGTGATCGAGACCTATGGCATGGAGCGTGTATCTATGGTTCTGTCTAACACGGTCCAGCTTCAGGACTGGGATGGGCGCTACTCCCGACGCAACAAAGAATGGGCCAAGGCCATTTCTAATGATAATCCCGAAACCGTCCGTTGTGGTTATGCCTTAAACAGCCACCCTGCTGTGCTGGATGGTTTTATTGATCTGGTGCGTGAAGAACAGCAGCGCAGCCGTACCCAGAGAGAAAAACTGGAACCGTCCCGTCCCTCAGTACGGGATAAGCTCAAACAGGAGCTGCCCGTCCATAAGTCTGCCGCCCCGAAAAAACGGGAGCCGGAGCGATAACCATGGCAAAGCGCAAGAGGGATGTGCCGGTTTTGTTTTGGGTGTCCGCAGAAGAACTGGAACTGATCCATCAAAAGATGCAGCAATACGGGACAGAGAATTTGAGCGCTTATCTGCGGAAAATGGCGCTGGATGGTTATGTGGTCAAGCTGGAACTGCCAGAGCTGAAGGAGTTGGTCTCCCTGATGCGCCGAAGCAGCAACAACTTGAACCAGCTGACCCGCAAAGTGCATGAGACCGGGCGGGTTTATAATGCTGACTTGGAGGATATATCCCAGCGGCAGGAACAACTGTGGGAGGGTGTGAAGGAAATCCTTACCCAACTCTCCAAACTTTCATAACAGGGATAGATACTCCATTTGCGGAGGGAGGAACGGCGTTTCTTCGCCGCACCTTCCTCCGCTTTTTCTTTTTGTCTGTATCCTTGTCTTTTGCCTGTCCGTACCGGATAATATGAGTAGAATAAGAAGCGTAGCAAAGGAGTGAAAACAGATGCTGACCTTTGAAAAGGTGCTGGAGATTTTTGCGGATTACCTAACCGCAGACGAGACCATAGAAGTTTATATCAGCCGCCATGGATGTGTAAGAGTTGAATTTGACCAAGATTTTCACTATTGCTCTGGCGAGGTGTGCCATACTCCCAAGGAACTGTTCGACCTCTTAGCCGATGATTACCGGACTTATCTGGAGATTGAACTGACCAAAGGAAAACGGGAAGTGACGGAAGATGATGAGAGAGAAGCGGATGCCCTATGCAAACAGTATCTGGAGCGTTGGAAGGAGGAACAGAAATGAAGATTTTGAAATGTCTGCTGATGATCATAACTGCACCGGTCATTTTGGTGTTGACGCTTTTTGTCTGGCTCTGCACAGGGCTGATCTACATATCCGGTCTGGTGCTTGGTCTACTAAGCACGGTAATTGCTCTGCTTGGCGTGGCTGTGCTGATTACCTATTCCCCGCAGAATGGTGTGATTTTGCTGGTTATGGCATTTTTGATTAGCCCGATGGGGCTGCCGCTGGCTGCGATCTGGCTGCTGGGAAAGGTGCAGAGTTTGAAATTTGCGATACAGGATTGGGTGTATGGGTAAATGATGTGAATATAATTTGGAATGAAAAAGAAGCAGGACAATGGGAGATGAGACCCAATGCCCTGCTTCTCTGTTTATTCGGAACGAACTGTAATATATTTTTGATTGCGACTTTTAGGTTTATCGGGAATAGTCATTTCTAATTGCCCGGATTCTAAAAGCGGATTGATATGTTTCAAAGTGAAGTTTCTTAAATCTTTGAAGCCGCAAAATACTGCAAGCTCTTTCTTGGATTTTGGTGTTGTGCAAAAAGTCAAAATCTGTTTGGATACCGTTGATAGTTCAATAACTTGGTGGGTAACTTGGTGGATAACTTGGTGGGCGTCACCCTCTAAGTTGTAGTTCACATTTTTCAAGATGACTCTGAAATCTGTCGCTGTTGAGGAAAATTCAGGCTTATATGCCGCTGTGTATCCAGGCAGCTTTTCAGTTTCACTGACGATTTTGCGTAGGCCACTTCCACGGCGTTCCATGTACTTCATGCGGTGGAACAGGTCAGCAATCACAGGGTTTCGTCGCATCGAACGAATACTGTAAATATCGTATTCCTGAATTGAGCCGCCACCAAACATACCGCCCGGAGATGTGATTTCCACCCGATCATCAAACATATCAATGTGGACTTCGCTGCCAAGCACAATATAATCACGATGGATGAGAGCGTTGACAAGAGCCTCTGTTACAGCTCGTTCAGCATAATCCGGCTTGTCTACCCGATACTGAGCTTCTTTGACAAAACGGACTTTGGAATTATTGCGAATAAATTCACTGCCGCTTTTCAGTAAATAAATCAAATTCCCCTCGTATTCCTTATCGTCCAGCGCATCATCAAAGATAGAGCCTTTTTCCAAGCCATTCCACCGGGTACAGAACATACGGGAGTTATAAACTGTGTGCTGATCGGTCATGAGTTTTCCGGCATTGGTCAGGAACCCATTTTTGTCAGCCAAACCGAAGGAGACATAATCGGATGGTTCGAAGCGGAGGCCGGTTCGTTCCAGATAGGTTGCCTCCAGGAGTGTAAAGCTGTAATCCTTTTTCACAGCTTCTGTTGTTAAGGTGTCAAAGGACTGATTGGTTCCCTTTAAGATCAGTTCATTCACAATGTAATCCGGTGCAATTACGCTTTCATTTCCAACACGGATGTATGCTTCCATTACTCCGTCTGCCTTGTAATAGTATGGGGTGCTGCGGCCAGGAGAAACCTCCAGAGCCAACAGGTTTTTACCATCTTCCTGCAATGGCTTTAAGATAAACTGCGGTAATGGTGTGATACGTTCTTTGATTAAGCGGCTGATCGCTTCAGCATCCTTTTGAACATCTGACAAGCCGATAGGCTCCCGGTCATCAGAGACTCCGAAAAACAGAGTGCCGCCGATCCCATTGGAAAAGGCACTGACACTTTTTAACCAGCTTTTTGGCTTTTTTGTTTCGAGAGCAACTTTGAAATCGCATTCCGTTGCTTCTGCAATGAGCTGCTCTATCATAAAATCCCTCCTTTGAGGTTGTAGAATGTTCTTTTTTATTATACCCAGCGGAGAAAGTTATTGCAACGATAGAAGCAAAGAGTTCAGCGAAAAAATATTTATGAGAGGAGGCCCTTCTATGGCAACCACACGCATCATGCCCCTGCATATCGGAAAGGGGCGCACTGAGAGCCGAGCAATCAGCGATATTATTGATTATGTGGCAAATCCGCAAAAGACTGACAACGGAAAACTGATTACCGGCTATGGCTGTGACAGCCGGACCGCCGATGCAGAGTTTCTGCTGGCGAAGCGGCAGTATATCGCCGCCACCGGGCGGGTGCGCGGGGCGGACGATGTGATCGCTTACCATGTGCGCCAGTCATTCAAACCCGGTGAAATCACGCCGGAAGAAGCCAACCGTCTGGGTGTAGAATTTGCCAAGCGGTTTACCAAGGGCAATCATGCCTTTGTGGTCTGCACCCACATAGACAAGTCGCACATTCACAATCACATTATCTGGTCATCGGTCAGCTTAGAATATGACCGGAAATTCCGAAACTTTTGGGGCAGCACCAAGGCGGTTCGCCGGTTAAGTGATACCATCTGCATTGAAAACGGACTGTCCATTGTAGAGAATCCGAAACTTCACGGAAAGAGCTATAACAAGTGGCTGGGAGATCAGGCAAAGCCCTCTCACCGAGAGCTGCTGCGTGTGGCGATTGACAACGCATTATCACAAAGTCCTGCTGACTTTGAAGAACTGCTGAGGCTGTTGCAAGAGTATGGTTGTGAAGTCTCAAAGCGCGGAAAATCGTATCGACTGAAGCTCTCTGGTTGGGAGAAAGCCGCCCGCATGGACAGTCTGGGCGAAGGATATGGATTGGAAGATTTGCGGGCAGTTCTCTTAGGGAAGAAAGCACATACCCCGCGAAAGAAAACCGTCACACAGGCAGAGCCGCCGAAGGTTAATCTGCTGGTGGACATTCAGGCAAAATTGCAGGCTGGAAAAGGTGCTGGCTATGCTCGATGGGCTAAAGTTTTTAATCTGAAACAAATGGCGCAGACCATGAATTACCTGTCAGAGAACAATCTGCTGGAGTATGCGGTTTTGGAAGAAAAGGCTACGGCTGCCACGGCACATCACAATGAACTTTCGGCGCAGATCAAAGCGGCTGAAAAGCGCATGGCAGAGATTGCTGTTCTGCGTACTCACATTGTAAATTATGCCAAGACCCGTGAGGTCTATGTGGCATACCGCAAGGCAGGCTACTCTAAGAAATTCCGGGAGGAACATGAGGAAGAAATTCTGCTCCACCAGGCTGCTAAGAATGCCTTTGATGAGATGGGCGTCAAGAAGCTGCCAAAGGTCAAAGAGTTACAGACAGAGTACGCAAAATTGCTGGAAGAAAAGAAAAAGACTTATTCCGAGTATCGGCGCTCCCGTGAAGAAATGAGGGAGCTTTTGACTGCAAAAGCGAATGTAGATCGAGTGCTGAAAATGGAGGTAGAACAGGATGTTGAAAAAGAAAAAGACCACGGCCAGCGGTAAGCTGGTCCTGGTCAAAAGCGTTCGCAGAACGCGCAGCCACAGAATGAAATTCTGTGTTCAAAGGGGCTTGGGGGCGCTGCCCTCAACAAGCAAGCGGAGAGGAAAATCACAAAGGGATTTTCTTCTCTGCGGGCCTGTGTGTATTAACACAGGCATTGCTTGCCTCTTTTCTCTGGAAATAAAAAGAACCAGTGAGAAAATCGTTAAATTTCACTCACTGGCTCAATTCATTTCAAATTTCTCGGACAATTCTGTTAGCTCTTTCACCGTTTCCTGTGTGTGATGCAACAGGGTGTCGCGCATTTCTGGCGGACAGCTGGAATAAAGCATTTTCATCTGATTGACACCCTCATCCTCCAGAGAAATATCTGGATTTATAAGCGTATCTAAAGAGATGTGCAGGACCTTTGCCAATGCTCTCAAAATCAAATAGGACGGGTTCATTTTCCCTTTTTCGATATTGGCAATTTGCTTTACAGAAACATGGCTTAGATCGGAAAGTTCCTGTTGTGTCAGTTCTTTATTCTTTCTGGCCTCTCTCATTTTCTGCCCTAAAGCAGTTAAATCATCAATCGGCATAATCGTTCACCTCAAATACATTTTATCGTTCCGATTTGCACAAAGGAATAACCTTATTGTGCTTGATAACAGGACTGATTATGCCGATTCCTTTTTGATAACATGGTTGCTCCATGATTATGGCGTTTCCGGCTGCTAATTGAACTATGAGGATGAATTGCAGATTTCAGCTTTTAGTTCGTTGCCAAACGAGAATGATATAGAATGCGGTAGGGAGGCTATCAGTTTTATCCGCTCATCTATGAGCCGTTTTTTATTCTCTGTGACATAAAAATTCATCTGGATATTCCGTTTTCGGTTCGCCATGTGCTGCCTCCATTCTTCATAAGAGTTTGAGATTATCCCAACAAACATTTTTCATTTTCGGGCAAGGGACCTGAAAATCCGAAAAATCGCAAGCGGGTACTCGCTTGCTGTGCTTGCTATCGAAACCCTACCTTCTATTTCTCCCTCTACTAATACTACAATTTGGAGCGGAGATTTTGGCTGTTTTCATTTCAAATTATGCAAGAACCGCCTCTGTTCAATGTTGAATAGTTCTATGTTCACGCACACACGCAGGCAATCACTCCCCGTAAAGATAGCAAAAGCAAAGTAATTGTCTATTTGGAGCGAAAACGCCTTTTTGGAGAAGAAACATACAGACATATCTGCTATACTGAAATACGGTTAGTTCGTGCTAACACAAAAGCAAACAGGAGGACCAAATAATGAATAAACTACAAGGAAAAGACCTTATCAATGTTGGAATCTTCACTGCGATCTATTTTGTGGTGATGATGGCGATTGCCATGCTGGGATTTATCCCTATTTTTCTTCCGCTTCTGATCGTGCTGGTTCCGCTGATTGGCGGAATCGTAATGATGCTGTATTATTCTAAAGTCCAGAAGTTTGGAATGGTATCGCTGACAGGACTGATCTGCGGTATTTTAATGTTGCTGACCGGCATGGGGTATTGGAGCATTATTACCGGTGCCGTGTTCGGTGTCCTGGCTGATCTTGTTTTGAAATCCGGCGATTATAAGAGTGCAAAAAAAGGAATCATATCGCATGGTGTTTTTTCTATGTGGATCATCGGAAACTACATCCCCATTGTTGCAACACGGGACAGCTACTATCAGCAGCTAATCAGCGGTTATGGACAAGAGTATGCAGATTCCATTATGAGCTATATCTCGGCATATACGCTCCCCATTCTTTTGATTGCCGGGTTCGTTTGCGGCGTGATCGGCGGTGTGATCGGTCAGAAAATTTTCAAAAAGCACTTTAAGCGTGCGGGTATTGCATAATGCGCCGTGAATTGTTAGCAAGCAAAAAAAAGGAAACCGGCCTGTCGTTAGACCCTCGGACAAAGTTGGCATTGCTTGTTACGATTGCCCTCTTTGTCTTGAGCGGCGGAGGTGGGGCTGCTTCTAAACAGTTTGCTCCTATTTTGGCTGCTGTTCCATTGATCCTGCTGCTCACGGAAAAATCGTGGAAGGGATCGGTTATCTATTTTGTTTTATATGGCGGCAGCTATATATTGCAACTATGGGCGCTCCCCCACCTGTCCGGCCTTCCTAACTTTCTTGTTGTTGCAATCTGCGGTTTCTTTATGCGGTTTGTGCCGGGGATTATGATGGGATACATCACGGTCAGGACAACGACGGTCAGCGAGTTTGTTGCCTCCATGAAGAAGCTGCATTTACCGGAGCAGATCATCATTCCTATGTCCGTGATATTCCGATTTTTCCCTACTGTTGTAGAAGAATATAATGCCATAGGGGACGCTATGAAAATGAGAGGAATCCGTTTTGGCGGGGGCAAAGCCAGTGCAATGCTGGAATACAGGCTTGTCCCTGTCATCATGTGTTCCGTCAAGATCGGGGAAGAATTAAATGCGGCAGCCCTGACAAGAGGATTGGGCGGTCCGGTCAAGAGGACAAACATCTGCGAGATCGGCTTTCATGTGCAGGATGTTTTTTTCCTGCTGCTATGTGTGGTGGCTTTTGCAATTCCTATTGTCACGATGATTACAGGGAGGTAGGCCTATGATCGAATGTAAAAAAGTTTCTTTTTCCTACCCTCCAAATGAAACTGACATTGGGGACAGGGAAGGACACGGAACATTAAGAAATATTGACCTGTCTATTAACGACGGGGATTTTGTACTGCTCTGCGGAACATCGGGCTGCAGTAAAACCACACTGACACGGCTGTTTAACGGACTGATTCCTCATTATTACGATGGAAAGCTGGAAGGCACTGTCATGCTTGATGGAGAAGATATGAGAGGGCTTTCCCTGTTTGACATATCAAAAAAAGTGGGTTCTGTTTTTCAGAATCCACGTTCTCAATTTTTTAATGTGGATACGACCAGCGAAATTGCCTTTGGATGTGAAAACCATGGATTGGAAGAAGCAGAAATCCGAAAGCGGGTAAAGCTGGTCTCAGAGCAGTTGAACCTTACAAATCTGCTGGACAGAAGTGTTTTCTCCCTTTCCGGTGGGGAAAAGCAAAAAATCGCCTGTGGATCTGCCGCCGCTGTGGAACCGGATGTATTTGTTTTGGACGAGCCATCTTCCAACCTTGACGCCTATTCCATCGCTGATTTTCGGAAACTGTTAAAAATATTGAAGTCACAGGGTAAAACAATTATTATTGCAGAGCACCGGCTCTACTATCTTTATGATCTGGCAGACAGGATCATATATTTAAGCGACGGGGAAATACAAGGGGATTATACTTTGCCGGAATTTCAGTTGATTCCGGCGGCGGAAAAAGCTAAAATGGGATTACGGCCTCTTGGCCTGAGTGAGTTTGCAGACATTGAGCCTGCCAGTCTACATTCAGGGCAGGGGATATGGAAACTGAACCACTTCCATTTCGCATACAAGAAACAGCCGGAAACGCTTTCTCTGGAAAATATAGAGCTTCCTGCCGGAAATGTAACGGCGGTCATCGGGCACAATGGAGCCGGAAAAACGACACTATCCCGTTGCTTATGCGGATTGGAAAAAAGATGTAAAGGTGTCCTCCAAAAAGATGGTACTTCCTATTCAAGCAAACAGCGACTGAAGCTATGCTATATGGTCATGCAGGATGTAAACCATCAGCTTTTTACAGAGAGCGTTTTAGAGGAAGTCCTGTTAAGTATGCCGGGAAAAGATTCCGATGAATCGCCTGAAAATGTGGCAAAGGCAGAGGCTATCTTGACAGAAATGGATTTGCTTCCGTACAAAGCCTGCCATCCCATGGGGCTTTCGGGAGGGCAAAAACAACGTGTGGCGATTGCTTCTGCGATTGCCTCTGAACGTCCGGTTATACTATTTGACGAACCTACCAGCGGCCTTGATCTTTTTCACATGAGGCAGGTAGCCGATTCAGTCAAAGAACTTGCCGATTCAGGAAAAACCATTGTGATTGTGACCCATGATCCTGAATTTATACTCAGGTGCTGCAATTATGTGATCCATCTGGAAAACGGCAGATTGGAGGAAAGCTATTTCCTCCAGGATACGGAAGGACGGGAACGGTTATTTAATTTCTTTATGATGGAAGGAGGCGGCGGAAATCAAACTGTTTGATGGTAAAATAAACTGCGGCTCAAATGTTAAAAATGTCATTGAAACTGAGGATTGCGTTGTCCTGCAGCTTTTTGACGAGAGCGGCGAGGGAACCATGACAGCCCACAAAATTTTTGATGGCGCTTTTGTGATGTATAGCGATATGCACCTGAAAGAATGTACCTCCTACTTTCAGAGTAGTACGGACAGTTCGCTTCTCTATATAGACCATTGCAGGGAGGGACGGATCGAAAGCGAGATTGGCAATAATGCGTATAGCTATTTGCAAGAGCATGAGATGCGTGTGGATGACCGGCGTTCCCATTCGGGACGGTTCTGCTTTCCACTCTGCCACTATCATGGGATGACCCTGGGATTTGATCTGGACATTGCTGTGCCGGCGCTGAAAGACTTTTTTGGTGGATTTTCTGTTGATTTGTACGAGCTTCAAAAAAAGTATTGCAATGACAAGAAACCGTTTGTGATTCATAATGAGCCAGGAATTGAACATATTTTTTCAGAGCTTTACTTTGTCCCGCAGCAGATCAAAGGTGACTACTATAAAGTAAAAGCCCTGGAGCTGCTTTTATATCTGGACGCTTTGCAGTTTTCTGATTCCAAAGAAGATCGCCCTTATTTCTATAAAGGGCAGGTAGAAAAAATCAAAGCGATCCATGATCTTATTACGGCAAATTTGCAGGAGCATTACACGATGGATGAATTAGCTGAACGATTCCAGATTTCATTGACGGGGATGAAAACCTGCTTTAAGGAAATATTCGGAGATTCCATGTATTCCTATCTTCGCCGTTATCGGATGAACGTTGCTGCCACAATGCTCCGGCAGGATTCCCAAAAAGGGATTGCGGAAATTGCCGGAGCTGTGGGATATGAAAGCCCCAGTAAATTTGCAACAGCTTTCCGGCAGGTGATAGGGCAGACGCCGATGGAATACCGAAAATCTTTTTTCTAAACGGTGCATAAATGCCGTTTTGGAGAGGAAAGAAGAATTGAATACTGCTACAATGAGGATGGTTAGCAAAGACTACCCATCCTTTTTTCTTTGCTGACTAAAAAGAAGGAAGGTGATTGTAATGAAGCAGCAAAAAGATAATTGGGTGAAAATTCTGTTTTCCTTCGCCGCACCATGTAAGGGGAAAATGGCTCTTTCGGTATTCTGCGCCATTCTGAGCGTTGCAGAAGGGTTTATTCCTTTTTGGGCTGTATATGAAATCCTGCTGGCATTTATCAATCAGAATGTGACCCTGAATGGCATTCTGATTTGGTGTCTGGTTGGAGCAGCGGGCTACCTGCTGCGGGTTGCCTGCCATGGAATCTCTACGATCCTGGCGCATATTTCAGCCTATACCATTTTGGAAGGAATCCGGCTTAAAATTGCGGACCGGCTGATGAAAGCGCCTCTCGGCGAAGTGATGGGGCGGCGAATCGGCTATCTGAAAAATATCATCATGGATAAGGTGGAGGATTTAGAGCCGCCTTTGGCACACATGATCCCGGAATTGACTTCTAACCTCCTACTCCCTGTTGCAATTTTTACCTGGATGATGGTCATTGACTGGCGCATGGGATTGGCGGTTCTGATTGCTCCGGTGCTGGCCATGATTCCTATGTTTTTCCTTATGAGGAATTATAACAGTCAGTACGCCGCTTATATGGAGGCAAATAACCATGTCAACAGTATTATTGAGTATGTGGAAGGCATCGAGGTTGTAAAGGCTTTTAATCAAAGCACAAGCTCCTATGAAAAATTTGTTAATGCTGTCCAGTCGTTCAAAGAGTTTACCCTGGCATGGTTTAAGAGCACATGGAAAACGATGAACCTGATGATGGCGATTATGCCCACAACGCTACTGGGGGTTCTTCCTGTCGGCCTTCTGCTGGTACAGAATGGAAGTATTTCCCCCGCAGAGCTTGCAATGGGGATTATTCTTTCCCTCAGCATTGTTGGGCCGTTGATGAAAGCAACCACTTTCATTAACGAAGCAAAGTCTATGGAATATGCAGTAGAGGCGGCAAATGAACTTTTGAACCTGCCTGTACTGCCGGATTCAGGGAAAATCGTATCTATTCCTCACAATGATATTGCGTTGAAGCATGTAACCTTTTCCTATGACGGTTCCGAGCAAAATGAAGTGTTGCATGATGTGAACCTGGAATTGCCAGAGGGAAGTTTTACGGCACTTGTAGGACCATCTGGCGGCGGTAAATCGACGATTGCCCGTCTGATTGCAAGATTTTGGGACGTGACAGGCGGCAACATTACCATTGGGGGGAAGAATATCAAAGAGTTGTCTATACGCCAGCTTTCCGAACTGGTCAGTTTTGTGACGCAGGATAACTTCCTATTTAATTGCTCCCTGAAAGAAAACATCCGTCTTGGAAATCCAAACGCCACAGATGAAGAAGTATATGCGGCGGCGAAAGCGGCCTGCTGTGATGAATTTATTGTGCGTTTGGACAAAGGATATGATACCCCTGCCGGTGATGCCGGAAAGAGGCTGTCCGGCGGCGAAAAACAGCGAATTGCGATTGCGAGGGCGATCCTAAAAAATGCCCCGATTGTTATTTTGGATGAAGCGACAGCATTTACTGACCCGCAGAACGAAGATAAAATTCAGAAATCTATCATGGCGTTATCAAAGGGTAAAACTCTTCTTGTGATCGCCCACCGCCTTTCCACCATTCAGAACGCAGATCAGATTGTCGTGTTGAAAAAAGGCCGGATTGTGGATTGCGGAAAGCAGGAAGAATTGTTGAAGCGGTGTCCGCTTTATGCGGATATGTGGAAAGCCCACATCGGGGCGAAGAATTGGTCTGTGAGTGAAAAGAAGGAGGTGGCCGCTCATGTTTAAGTCTATGAAACGGATCATTAAATGGGCGGGGAAATATAAGGGACGCCTCTATCTTGGCTCTGTTTTTTCCTTTTTCAGCAGCCTGTCTACGGCGATCCCTACAATGGCTGCCGCTTATGCCCTTGATAAAGCAATCGCAGCTTATTGGGCAGGCAACACAATAGAATCCTCCCTGATCTGGCAGACGCTTTGGATTATTGTTGGCTCGATTGCGCTTAACTTTCTACTCTCTTATTTGCGGGCGGTGTTGCAGGAAAGCATTGGTTATGAAGTGGCCGCAGGGCAGCGAATCCATTTAGGCGATGTGCTGAAAAGGGTTCCTATGGGGTATTTTTCCAAAAACAGCGTGGGCGATATTCTGACAGGTGTTACCACGGAGCTATCCACACTTGAATTGCAGGGAATGAAGATGGTTGACATCATCATCAACGGATATGCAAAGTTTATTGCAATTCTCCTGTGTTTCCTTTTCCTGAGTCCAGCCGCAGCAGTGATTTCTGTTGTCGGCGTTGCCTTTTCCTCATTGGCCTTACATGGTATCAGCAGGCATAGTGAAAAGACCGCTGCTATCACGCACCAGGCCATGGAGGATATGTCTGGCTCTGCGATTGAATATATCCGCGGGCTGTCCATCGTTAAATCGTTCGGACAGGAAGGGGCTTCTATCGAAAGTTTCCGCAAGGCAAATACGGATTTGAAAAATATTCATATCAAAGTAGAAAAAGGCTATACGCCATTTAACTGCTTGCATCTGTTCTCTTTAAAACTGGCATCTATGGGGATTGTGTTTATCTGTGCATGGCAGACACTTAACGGGCAAATGAGTCTTGCTTATTTCCTGATGTTTGTTCTGTTTTCTTTCGTAATCTTTGGAAGTGTGGAAAACATTAACGACGCGGCTCACATGCTGGGTCTTATAGATTCTGCTATGAATAAGCTGGAAGCTCTGGAAAATGCAGAATATATCGACCAAGACGGAAAAGATATTACACCGACCTCGTATGACATTACTTTTCAGGATGTATCCTTTGGTTACGATAAACGGACTGTATTGCATGATGTGAATTTCACGATTCCGCAGAATACCACAACAGCGATTGTAGGTCCCTCCGGGAGCGGCAAGTCTACCCTGTGTAGCCTGATTGCACGCTTTTATGATGTTGACGCCGGAAAAATCACTTTAGGAGAAACAGATATTCGAGAATTTACCTGTGACAGCTTACTAAAAAATATCAGTATGGTGTTCCAGAATGTATATCTGTTCCGGGATACAATCCGTAACAATATCAAATTCGGCAGCCCGGACGCTTCGGAGGAACAGATGATTGCCGCTGCAAAAGAAGCGCGTTGCCATGACTTTATTATGGCCTTGCCAGATGGATATGATACCGTCATTGGGGAGGGCGGTTCTTCTCTTTCCGGCGGTGAAAAGCAGCGGATTTCGATTGCCAGAGCCATGCTGAAAGATGCGCCGATTGTTATTTTGGATGAGGCCACGGCCAGCATTGACCCAGAGAATGAGCATTTGATTCAAGAGGCTATTTCCGCACTGACACATGGTAAAACAATCATAACGATTGCCCATAGACTGGCGACGATTGAAAATGCGGATCAAATTCTTGTCATTGATGGTGGAACCGTCGTGCAGAAAGGAACCCATAAGGAATTGCTGGCTCAAAGGGGAACCTATCAGGAATTTATTAAGATTCGGGAACAGGCTGAGGGCTGGAGGATTCAACAATAAGCATAAAGGAGGAACTGATGAAGATTCATGCGTCTGGGGAGGATTATCTGGAGGCTATCCTTGTTCTACAAAAGAAAATGGGCATGGTCCGCTCCATTGACCTTGCCCGGCACATGGGCTTTAGCAAACCGAGTATCAGCCATGCGGTAGGCGTTTTGAAAAATGGAGGTTTTCTGACCGTGGATGATGATGGGTTCCTTCATCTGACCGTCATAGGTCGGGAGATTGCCGAGAAAATCTATGAACGCCATTTGTTTTTTATGGAGCAGTTTATCGCTGCTGGCGTCGATCAGGAAACAGCGGAACAAGACGCCTGCCGGATTGAACACGCCATCAGTGATACATCTTTCCGAAAGCTGAAGGAGAAAGTACAAGGAACCGATTAGCGCACATCGGCTCCGCTCTGCATAATAAGTTATCTGCCCCGTCCGGGGAAAGAAAAAAACCGTTGACTGGGGCAGATAATTTCGTGCGCTATTTTAAGGTTTGAACTCAATCGGCGGTTTTGAAGGACAATTTCAGAGCCGCCGTTTCTTTGCGTTTACACAAACTAATGACGACTTGCAGGGACACGGTAGCCGCTTGGAGGTTAATTTGCCGTGTCTCTTTTGCTTTTTCAAAGCTCCCATGATCTACATCAATTAAAAAAAGCATTGCCCCTCCTCCGGGCAAGTATAGCATTGCATCGGCATTATCGTTCCATGTGATTCAGCATAATAATGACTGTTCTTGGTGCGCCAGTTTCCCATTGCGGGAATCTGGCGTTTTTTGTTGCCTTTTTTTCGGAGATAATCCGGCTGTATACCGGTGTCGTTCCCCACCTCCATTCGATTCACTCGTCAATCACCCGTGAATCGAAATGGAGGTACATAATGAAGAAAATTAACCTTCGGGAACTTTATCCTGATGTTTATACAACAGACTTTTTTGTAGATGTGGCAGAGGAAGTAATGGAGACTATTCGAGCAGCTGAACGTGCGGAGGCTGCGTATGAGCGAAAGATGTATCGTTATAAAGCACAGTATTCTCTGGATTGCGAGAATGGCATTGAAAATGCGGTGCTGTTGAAGCCGAAAACACCGGAGATGCTTCTGGAGGAAAAACAGCTTCAGGAGCAGGTCTATTCTGCTGTGATGAATTTACCGGAAAAACAGGCAAAGAGGATTTATGCCCGATATTACCTGGGAATGACGGTAAATGAAATTGCCGGGGTAGAAGGCGTAGATCCAAGCCGTGTTCGAGACAGTATCCGCCGTGGCTTAAAGCAGCTCGGAAAATGTTTTTGATAAAGTTTCATTTGATGCGCCTGTTTTTTGCCTTTTTTGTCAGTGTTAATAAGAAGGACAAGTTTTCCTCCTTCATCTGCACATTGACAATCGAATAGACAGCACAACAGGTACATAAACCCATGTATGAGCGAATATGAAACGCCGCGAGGATGGAGCAGTCAGGGAGGTGATGAAAGCACTGCTTCGGAGCGATCTACGATTTCATAAAAGAATGGTGGCAGATTTGGCGCGATGACTACATGGGGGCTTAAAGATACTTCCTCACGGCCCGCCAAAGACTTGGGGGGAACCCTGCGGCACACGATACGAACGATGCTGCGGAGTTATGACATCCGCGCCAGCGGAGACCTGTTGTGTTCCCATCGTCAGGGGGCGTGGCAAATGTGACGAAAGCTGAGAAATATAAATAGGAAGCGTTTGCCGCTTTCTGTTCAAAATCAGATACCATGCGCTGGTGGTTTCGGCTGCCAGCGTATTCATGTGATTTTGAACAAACACGATGACAAACTTGACGGATTGGAGGAAATATGCTTTATGGAAAAACTTATTACGCGAAAAGAAGCAGCAGAAATTTTGGGTATCAGCATTGCAACGCTGGACGCGGCCCGTAACAATGGTCTTATTTCTTATGTGCAATATGTGCAGAATGGCTGTGTGTACTTTACCTCAGCGGGCCTTCAGGAGTATATCGCAAAATGCACCCACAGAGCAAAGCCAGCAGAAAAGAACGCAACTTATCGTAAACCTCGCAGAGCTGGAGTGTGAGCCGGTCCGTATCCTTGTCGAAATCATAATGGTCTGATAAAACATAGATACAGCGCTGGAGTATATTCTTAGGAGGTGGAGGAATTGGCAAATAGGAAAATAATGCTTCCTCAATATGGCACAGTTATGAAAAGAGGTGTCCTATATTATAGGACCAGAATCAAAGACACGAATGGTAAGCTCGTAGCTATCTACGCAAAAACACCTGAAGAACTATACAACAAAGAAACGCTTGCGTTGGAACAGATTGAGAATGCCACTTTTCATCGGAAAACGCCCACAGTTGCAGAGTATTGTGAAAAGTGGCTGCTGATGCAGTCGGTTCATGTACGAGCTACTACTTTGACGGATTACACCTCAAAGGTCAGGCGGCATATTATAGCGGAATTGGGAGATAAACGGATGGGTGAGGTTAGCCTGGATGATATTCAGCTTGCCCTTGTTCCGGTTTCCAAGAAATCTGCATCGGTTTATAAATCTGTGGTAATCCTTTACAAATCTATCTTTCGCGCAGCGATGGAAAGCAGGATCATTGACCATAACCCGACGATTTATCTCACGACAAAAGGTGGCGGTGTTCCACAAGAGGATCGTCAGGCTTTGACAGATGAACAGGCAGCACGCCTTTTGGATGCTATCCGAGATTTGCCGCCTTATGTCTTTGTCATGATTGGTTTATATGCAGGGCTGCGCCGGGAAGAAATTCTTGCTCTGCAATGGGATTCAGTATATCTGGATACGGATACTCCATATCTGACGGTAAGGCGGGCATGGCACACAGAACACAACAGACCGGTAATCTCAGACGAATTGAAAACCAAGGCTGCGGAGAGAAATATCCCTCTTCCTGTTTGCTTGGCTGAGTGTTTGAAAGCAGCAAAGGAAACATCGACTTCGGAGTATGTGGTTTCAAACCGGGACGGCGAACCGCTGTCCTACACGCAGTTTAAGCGACTTTGGCAGTATATTGTTACGAGGACGGTCAAGGAGCGGAGCTATTATCGGTATGAAGATGGAAAAAGAGTAAAGCATACTGTCACACCTGTCTTGGGGGAAAAGGCTGCTCATAACGGAAAAGTGGTTTACAGTCTGGACTTTGAAGTAACACCCCATCAGCTGCGGCATACTTACATTACCAATCTCATTCATGCATCGGTAGATCCCAAAACGGTTCAATACCTGGCAGGCCATGAAAGCAGCAAGATTACCATGGACATTTATGCAAAGGTTAAGTACAACAGACCAGATGAGCTGGTCAGATCAATGAGTTGCGCGTTTGCAAGCTGGGACGCAGCACAGTAATAATAAAATAGGAAGTAAAGCAGGAGCGAGGCAAGGATGTCTCGCTCTTTGTTTTACATCAGCCGTATCTTTGATTAAATCGAGGCTTTCTGATAAAAAGAGAGTGTAGATACGGAGACTACACATTATCAAGAAAGGACGATCAAAGATGGCAAAAAAGAAAACACAGATCCCGAAGTATGGGACCATTACATTGAAAGGAATCCAGTATTACAGAACCAGGATTACGGATGCAGATGGCAAAGAGTTGAGTTTGTATGCCGCTACTTGTGAAGAATTGTATGAGAAGCAGTTAGAGGCTCGGAAGCAGGTGGAAGAAATTATCTTTCACCGGCAGCACCCGACAGTAGCTGAGTATGGAGAGAAGTGGCTGCTGATGCAGTCGGCAAAGGTGTCTGCGTCTACACTCAGAGGTTATACGAGGGATATGACAAACTATATCATCAAACCTCTGGGAGAGATGTATATGGAAGAAGTGACTGCTGACGATATTCGGCTGGCTCTTGTTCCATTGTCAAAGAAATCGGAAGGCTTATACAATAAGGTCAATATGCTGCTCAAGTGCATTTTTTATGCGGCAGAGAGAAACCAAATTCTTGAACACAATCCCTGTGCGGGAATATCCGGTAAAGGCGGAAAACCGACAAAAAAGAAGGAGGCATTGACAGATCAGCAGGTAGCCGTGCTTCTGGATACAGTCAAGGGGCTTCCTCCATATTTGTTTATTATGCTCGGTTTGTATTCCGGTCTGCGTCGGGAAGAAATTCTTGCACTGCAATGGGATTGTGTGTTTCTGGACGAGGATACACCTTATCTATCGGTGAGGCGGGCATGGCGTACAGAGCATAACAGACCCGTGGTTTCTACGGTGCTAAAGACTCCGGCGGCAAAAAGGGATATTCCGATACCGAAGTGTTTGGTGGATTGTCTGAGAGAAACGAAAGAAAATTCCATATCAGATTATGTGATCGCTGACAGCAAAGGAGAGCCACTGGCTGCCTCGCAGTTCCAAAGAGTGTGGCAGTATGTCGTTGTCCGCTCCACTAAGCCCCGGAACTATTATAAGTATGTAAATGGGGAGAGTATCAAATATACGGTTACTCCAACGCTGGGTATGACCCAGAAGAATCAACCCCAAATCAAATATACGCTGGACTTTGATGTGACACCTCATCAGCTGCGGCACACTTACATCACCAATCTTCTCTATGCGGGCGTTGATCCAAAGACAGTACAATACCTTGCCGGACACGAAAATAGCAAAACAACTATGGACATCTATGCAAAAGTGAAGTATAATAAACCAGAGGAGTTGTTTGGGGTAGTAAATGGTGCGTTTCATCAGGCTATCGCTGAATGAAAAAAGGCCGTTTTTTATGGTCCGCACACCGGATAACTGAGAAGTAGAAAGCCGGAAAAGCCCGGAATATCAAGGAAAAACAGCTCAAAAACTCGCGCAATACGGTCTGAAGGCTGCACGTCGTGCACCACAGTTCTCTAAGAGATAGTTATTGTTTCTTAAGAGAGCAAAAGAAAATTAAAAAAACGAGAAAAAGCCTTTATTTAAGGGCTTTTTTTCATGTTCCGTGATTTTGTGGATTTTCATAAAAAGTGACAAGAAGTACTATAAAATTTCGAAAAGTGGCTCAGTTGGTGGAAAATAAGCAGCAAATAAGCAACAATTAGGCGTAAAATCTGGCGTAATTTTTGGCGTAAAGTTAGCGCAAAATTTCAATCATTCGCTGTTATTATTTTATCCATGCGATAGAATGATTGTGTAGAAAGTGTAATTAGATAGTCTGGTGTTCAAATATCAACACCTTTTTTAAATCTTGCATTCTAGTTTAGAAGATGACATAATAAACTTAATGAAAGAAAATTAGAATTTGTAAGGTCAAGGAGATGATAGAAGTGAATTTTGATACACAAGTTGAAATGCTTGTTTGCGCAGATAATAAACAAGCATATAAAATATGGAAAGAACTGTTGAATATAAGTGAAAAATGTAATGACTTATATCCATACTTTGATAAGTTTGTTGATATGATGGATGATCATACAAATTCATATATTCGTACAAGAGGATTACGATTAATTGCTTATAATGCAAAATGGGATACTGATAGTAAAGTTAATAATATTATTAATCAATGGCTTAAACATATTGAAGATGAAAAACCAATCACAGCAAGACAATGTATTAAAGATGTGGTTATTATAGCAAAATATAAACCAGAACTTATAGATGTTATTCTTGAGGCATTAGTAAAATATGAGAAAATATATGACGATAGTATGCAAAATTTAATTTTTAAAGATAGGCAAAAAGCAATACGTATAATAAGACAATATACTTGGTAAATTAGAATTTGAATTACAACAAATTATGACTTCTTAACAGAGGTTATAGGTTATCAATAAAATCCTCCAAAAGCCTTGAAAACAAAGGATTTATCGCAATGTGTTCGCCTTATCCCTTTATATGATTTCACACAAGTTTACTCATTCCCTGACTGCTTATAAGGGCAAATTCAAGGGCAAGAAAATCTGATAACAAGATATAACAGAGTGTGGCAATCGGAGAACTGTGATATATGTGCGAATATATTATAACGGAGGATTTTTTAATGGACAAGTATATTTATGATGAAAGAAACGGTCTTTGGTATGAGTTGCAGGGAGATTACTATATTCCTTGTCTTACCTTACCAACCGAAGAAGAAAGACCTATCGGCATTTGGGGACAGCAGCACAGACGATATCTGAAAGAGCATAAAAAGGCGGCCTATACAATGCTTCTGACAAACGGTAAGCTGAACAGTTATCTTGCCGATATTGATAAGCAAGCGGAAGAAATGTTTTCTCGGTTGGTGAAACAACTTGCCGAAAGAGAGGGCATGACTGAAGCACTCAAAGCAGAAAATCAAATGCTGTGGATTGGTCGAATGGCGAACATTCGCAACCGAGCTATGGAGATTGTCAATGCTGATTTAATATTTGCATAATACAAATGGGAGACGGTCTATAAATACCGTCTCCCGTTTTATAATCTCGGTCATATATTATAATAGTCCCTGTGCAGAAAATAATTCTGCAATTTCATCAGCAGATTCCACCATTCCCCTCTGAAACCATACATCAATCCAACCATACAGCGTATAGGCAACAAACGCCGTAGTGTAAGCCTGTGTCTTTTCATATTCTGGTTTCGGCCCACAAATACCGATAATCACGTCTTTCAGAAGATAGGTAAGTCCTCTTTCGTTCAAAAGCTGGTAAAAGGAATGGTGCTTTTCAAAATGAACAATCATTGTGTGGATTTGCTTGCTTAGCGGAACACCATCGTTCTTTTTCCATTCGTCTGTCCACTCACGGAAAAGAGTGTCTAAATATGCTTTCAAAATATCTTCTTTTCGCTTGTAATTGCGGTAGAAAGAGGCCCTTCCAACACCCGCTGTATCAACCAATTCGCTGATAGAAATATCTTCTAACGGCTTCTCTGCAAGCAGCGAAAGAAATGCGTCCGTCAAATGTTTTATAACATATGCATTCCGCCCCTCGTTGCTCATCGGTGATACTTTTTTAGCATTTTGTCTCATTTTCAATACACCTCTTGATTACTTAAATATTTGACGATACAATAATAACGACGAAATAAATGTATCATCATTATAATGCGAACAAAAGCGCATGTCAATAGCGAACAAAAATATCAGGAGGAAAGAAAATGTCACTTACGATGAAACGAGCAATCATTATACTGGTTGTCATGGTCATTGCTTTTGTACTCGGAAGACTTGCCGTCCGTGCCGTTATGAACCTACTGCTCGGCGGAACGATGTTCGGAGGTAATTTTCTATGAGAAAGGGTACAAAAAAAGGTATGAAAACAGGAGCGTTTGTTTTTCTGTGTATCGTGGTTTTTATCGTCACATTTGTAACATCCATAGTAATTAAAATAAGCTATAAATCTCCCGAAATGCAACAATATTCAGTGCAATGGAGCGATGAGATTGGAACAGTCCGAACAGACCTTACATACGGAGAGAAACCCGCAAATGAATTCGATTTGTATCTCCCTGTTGATGATAGCAAGGAAAGCTACGGTTTAGTTGTATATCTCCACGCAGGCGGATTTACAAGCGGCGATAAAACGGATGACAAGGAAATATTACAGTGGCTTTGCTCCAAAGGCTATGTTGCAGCCGGAATTAACTATACCTTGCGTGATGACGCTCATCCTGAAGCAAGTGTTCTTTCACAGTCGAACGAAATTAAAGAGAGTATTCCGTTTGTGATAGAGGAAGCAAGAAAGCTCGGATACAATATTGACCGTATGGCTACGGCAGGCGGATCAGCGGGCGGATGCCTTGCTTTGATTTATGCTTACCGTGACGCATCTTCTTCTCCTGTACCTGTAATGATGGCGTTTGAAGGGGTAGGTCCTACATCGTTTTATCCCGAAGATTGGAAATGCTATGGTTTTGACCAAAACGCGGAGGCCGCCGCGGAAATGTTCAGCGTGATGACAGGCAAAGAGGTTACGGCTGAAATGTTCGGCACAGCAGAATATGACGAACTTGTCAAGGATGCTTCAGCACTCCTGTGGGTAAATGAAGATACTGTTCCAACGGTTATGGCATATGGTCAGCACGATAAATTTCAGCCTTATGAAGGCTCTGTTCGTCTTGACAAAGCGTTGACCGAGAATGGAGTTCCCCACGAATATATCGTGCTTCCTCATTCGGGTCACGGTTTGCAGAACGACAACAGGCTGTATGCCGAATATATGGCGAAGGTCGAAGAATACTTGAATAAATATATGAGCGAATAAAGGAGATAGGCGGGGTATGAAGAAATTGCTAAAAGTTTTACTTATCATTTTTTTGGTAATCGTGGTACTTGTCATTGGTTTAGTCATTTTTCTGACCATCGCATCAGGAAAACAAAACGCACCGAAAGAATATTGGAATGCAATAGCCTCAGAAGGAACTATTGAAAAGGAATATAACAAATTAGGTAGTTACGAATTTGAATCTAAGGTTTATGATGCTCCAAAAGTGGATTCTCATGATAATAATTTTGTGGTGTATATGCCGAAAGAGGAAGGTACATATCCGCTTGTTGTTATGGTAAATGGTTCAGGAACTCCATGGGATAAGTATAAAGCAGTTTTTGAACATTTTGCAAGTTGGGGCTATGTTGTTGTAGGATGCAATTACGAAATAAGTTGGGACGGAAAACACGCATCTGAAACACTTGACTTTGCACTAAATACAAAAGAAATTGCCGATAAAGTAGATACAAGTAAAGTTGCAGTTTGTGGGCATTCTCAAGGTGGCGAAGGAGCATTTAATGCAGCCTTAGAATACGATAACTCTGATATGTATAAAGCAATTATTTCATTAAGTCCAACAAATCAAGAATTAGCATTAGGACTTAAATGGGGATTTAATCTTGATACGGATGATATGTATGCTTACAGATTAGAAAATGTAACAATACCGACAATGATAATTGCAGGGACTGGAAAATTTGACAGTGAAACAGTAACGCCATTGTATAAAATGGAAGATATGTTTGAGCAACTGAATACAGACGTTGTAATGGCAAGGCTAAGTAATAATGTTGACCATGGGGCAGTTTTATATGAGGCAAATGGATATGTAATCGCATGGCTTGATTACTATCTAAAAGGAATTGAAACCAACGGAACGGCATTCTTTGGGAATGAAGCTGAAATCAAGAACAACACAAGGTATCAGGACTTCACTTCGCAGAAAGTTAAATAATGCTGTTTGCGTGGAGAATACTAGTTTTCATTGGAGAGAACGGTGATGAACACGAAAACAGAATGGATACTATGCCCTGTCTGCGGCAACAAAACCCGTGACAGACTGCGGGAAGATACCGTATTAATAAACTATCCCCTCTACTGCCCAAAATGCAAACAGGAAACGCACATCAATGCAAAGGGTTTGCAGATAACCGTCATTCAAAAGCAGGAACGCTGACAAGACTATGTATGCCGCCGTGTATGGGTAACACCATAGCGGCGGTTTTTCTTAACATAAGAATGTCTCGCAAAGCGTGGCATTCGTTGTTTTCTATCGGCTGTTTCTGTCAAAGGATTTCTTTCTGCGTTGCTGCTGTTTGCCCTGCTCCTGCAACTGCCTGAGCCTGTTTCTGACGCTCTCTTTTTCGGGCGATTTCTGCGGTCTGCGCTTTTCCTTGACCTGTCGCTCCCACTCGGCAAAACTGCGGTTGTACTGTTCTACAACGGCTTCCGCCTCTCGGTAGGTTGCCATAAACGCCTGCACATCGGGATAACCGTCCTCTTTCAGAATATCGGGCAGCTTGTCAAGCCTTTCGGAGATTTCGGCTTCGGTCTGCTGTATCTGCTCGGTAAGAGCTTTTCGTTCCTTGCCCTTGAAAATCCCTGTTGTCTCTGAAAGCTGTGTTCTCAGCTTGGGCAGAACATTGTCCTGCAAATTTCTAATCCCTCTTGCTTCGTCCTGTACCCGTATCATCAGGTTTTGCATAGTTTGGAACTCCGCCATATCAATATCAGGCGTGGGCTTTGGCGGCATACCGTGTTCACGGATAAGGTTTTGCAGGAAGTCTTTTGCTCGACTTACGATACTGCGGAAAAGATTGGGAAGCCAGCCGCTTTTGCGGATAGAACTGCTTACTTTGTCGTGTATCTCGCTCTGCTTGACCTCCAAAATCCTTATACAGTTTCTAATGATGATAATTGGAGAGTTCAAGAAATATTAGCAAAATCATTTGATGAGTTCTGTAAGAAAAAAGGATACGAAAATGCTATTCCAATAATTGATGAATGGTTGAAAAACAGCAACCCTAATACTCGACGGGCTGTTACAGAAGGTTTAAGAATTTGGACAAGCAGACCTTATTTCAAAGAAAACCCTATGGAAGCGATTGAACGATTAGCTGATTTGCGAGAGGACTCCAGCGCATATGTTAGAAAGTCGGTAGGTAACGCTTTAAGGGATATAAGCAAAAAATATCCAGAGCTGATTAAAACCGAACTGGATAGTTGGAAGTTGGAAAGCAAAGAAATCAATCAAGTATATAAATTGGCAAATAAGTTTGTTAAATAACAAATTCCAGTTGTGCGCCCAGCTAAGGGTGTGTAGTCAAGCCGGTGGGAATCCGGTTTATCCAAGGTTTAGCCAACCAGATAATAGCGAGTCTTGGGATGATGTCGGTAACGCATCTGACAAGCGTAGACAGCAAGAAAGCAGGGTTGAATAGTGATTGAGCTTCGAAATGTTAACTTCAGTCGGTCGACGTCTTAACTGGTGCGGAAGACAATACCATGTAATACGATATGGCGAGTATTATGTGGCACTGCGGAGTCAGAGAACCAATCATGTTTTTACATTGTGAATACACATCAACTGGGGAGAACCTGCCGTTTCTCGAAAAAGAGTATGAAGTCACAACTGAAAACGGAGGACTTCAAATGAATGGCAGGTAGTCGGACAATCTCATAGTACTGTAGATATCGGGTAATGCCGATGGAGGGAAGGGGATTGCATAGTAAAGGTCTTACTGAGGACACATTATCCGTACTCAGGGACGGAGGAAATAATGGAAACGAAATTAGTAAGAATAGCTGAGATATCGGCAAAATCAAAACATCCTATATTTACATCAGTGTACCATTTGATAAATGAAGATATGCTAAAGCAATGTCATAAGGAATTAGATGGGAGCAAAGCAGTCGGAATCGACAAGGTAACCAAAGATGAGTATGGGAAGAACCTTGACAGAAATGTCAAGGATTTAGTACAAAGGCTGAAAAACAAATCCTTTAAGCCACTTCCATCGCTGAGGGTATACATACCTAAAGGAAATGGAAAGAAACGACCATTAGGGATTGCTTCCTATGAAGATAAGATTGTACAAATGGCAGTGAAGAAAATACTGGGAGCTATTTATGAACCGAGATTCCTAAACTGCATGTATGGATTCAGACCGAATAGGGGGTGTCACGAAGCAATAAAAGAAGTATACCAACGGATAAGCTATGGAAAAATCAGCTATATCGTAGATGCCGATATCAAAGGTTTCTTTGACCATATCGACCATGATTGGATGATGAAGTTCCTTGAAAGGAATATACAGGATAGGAACTTATTGTGGCTAATACGTAAATACCTTAAAGCAGGAATAATGGAGCAAGGAAAATTCGAGCCAACAGAGGAAGGTTCGGCACAAGGCTCAGTAATGAGTCCGATGCTTGCAAATATATACATGCATCATGTGCTGACGCTGTGGTTTAAGCTGGTGGTGCAAAGGGAAATGCAGGGAGAGTGTTTTCTCGTCAACTTTGCGGATGATTTTGTTGCAGGATTTCAATATAAGTCAGAAGCTGAAAGATACTATAAAGAATTAAAGGAACGAATGGAAAAGTTTGGACTGGAGCTGGAAAGTAGTAAAAGCAGACTGATTGAATTTGGGAGATTTGCAGAGCAGAATCGTAGAGCAAGAGGAGAATGTAAGCCTGAAACATTTGATTTTCTGGGATTTACCTTCTACTGTAGCAAAACTCGAAAGGGAGGTTTCGTGCCAAAGGTACAGACTTCAAGAAAGAAGTTTGAGCAAAAGGTTAGAGCATACAAGAACTGGATTTACGATAATCGAAATCGACCAATGCGAGAAATAATTAAAGAGTTGAATGTAAAACTAATTGGACACTATCGGTATTATGGTGTTACATGGAATTTTCGGAAGATAACAACATTCCTGCATAGAGTACAACAGTTTCTATTCAAAGCCATGAATCGGAGAGGTTGTAGACGGGCATACACATGGAATGGATTTGTGGAAATGCTCAAGTATTACCCGTTAGCAAAACCTAAAACGTACTATTGTTTATATTGAAGCGAATGTTACTATGAGGAGCCGTATGCGGGAAAGCCGCACGTACGGATCTGTGAGGGGCTAAGATTGAGAGGTCTTAGTCTACTCGACTGATTGCTTTCAGGTATTCAATTATAAACACCATTTCAGCATTACTTTTCCTTTATTTGATAGTCATAGATGAAGATGTGTTTAACTGAATGATATAATGACTGGATAGGAGATAATATTCTTTGAATCGAAAACTCTTTGCTTTTTATAAAGCTAATTGAGTGTATTTACATATCACTCAAAATGATTCTTTATATCTCATGCCAGTTCATAGTTTGATGTTATAAAGTTGAAAGATTACATGGAATTTTTAGTTGTCAATATTACTTTAAGTTATTTTAATACATATAACTTATTTAAGTACTATGATATAAATAAGTTTATATTGAACTTGTTTAAGTATTGTGATATATGATAATGAACTACTATAAAGAGATTAGAATTTCTGATTCTAAACTTGGTGATGATAAAGTAAAATTAGCGAGAATATAATATAGGGGAAAAGGTAATTATATTGATGAGATTCTGTTAAATGGATCTAACATCAACGAGTTCTGAAATATTCATGCGAAGATTTATGAATAGTAAAGTGGTAAAAGCAATAGATAATGAAAGTATCTTGCAAATGAATTTACAACCAAAAGATATTAAACAAGTTGAAGAAGAATATAAAAAAGATCAGTAAAATATACAAAAAATGAAATGTATTGGATAGGGTATTTATATAGATATTTTTCATATACGTATGAATTATCATCGATTAGAGTCTATAAAATTGTAAAGCCGAAAGAGTTTAGAGGATTATTTTTACCATATCATATACTTACCCCTGAGCAAGCAATAGAACGTATATTGGAAGCAAAAGGTATGATGTTAAATTTAGAAGATGAGATAAACAGACAGTTTGAAATCTATAAAAGAATAAGAGATAATTCTTATAAGAAATATAGATATAGTCTAGTGTTCAAATAGGAACACTGTTTTGAAATCTTGTATTCTTGTTTATAAGTGTCATAATAGATTTAATTAAAAGAACTGATATGAATTTAGTGTTAAGTATATCGTTATAAATACACAGAGGATGTAAAAATGAAAAAGAAGATATGGAAAAATCCAAATAATCTTAATGAATTAGAAGTCGATGAAAATTGTTTAATAGACAATAGAACTGGGGAACGATTTGTTGAAGATGAAAACGGAATTATTCAATTTATTCAAAAAGAGGAAATAGAAGGTTCAAATAAAAAGAGCACGGATTTTTATAATAGTTTTGCGCCATTCTATGAGATAGGTCAAAAGATATGGTACAGTTTTTTTGGTGGTGAAGAAAAAGCACGGATGGATTACTTAAACTATCTTGATATTAAAGAAAATACAACGGTATTAGAAGTATCTATTGGGACAGCAGCTAATGTAAAATATCTAACAAGAAATGCAGATTATTACGGAATAGATATATCTATGGGGCAACTTCTTCAAAGTGTAAAAAATAAAAATAAATATAAGCTATCGATTACATTATGTTATGCAAATGCTGAGAGTTTGCCATTTAAAGATAATTCATTTGATGTTGTTTATCATATTGGTGGTATTAACTTATTTAATGATAAACAAAAAGCAATTTATGAAATGGTTAGGGTTGCAAAAAAAGGTGCTAAAATCATGATTTGTGATGAAACAGAGAAAGTTGCACAAAAATATGAAAAACTGCCTTATTTTGGAAAGCCATTCAAAAATAGAGAAAAAATAGTTCCACCTATTAAACTGTTACCAGAAAATGTTGAAAACATAAAATCAATTGAGATAAGAAAAGGAACGTTATATATTATTACTTGCAATAAAAAATGATTTTAAAACACTAAAACGGTTGTATTCAATAAAGTTGAGAGCTAATTTTTAGTTTATATGATTTTAGGCGTTCAAATAGGAACAGTTTTTAAAATCTTGTATTTAGGTTTATAAACTGTCATAATAGATTTTATAAAAATCAAATTTGGATTTGTGAAGGTGGAAGAATGGTAGAAAATAGACCTAATTTTATAAATATTAATTCATTTGAGGAGTTCAGTAAATACTATTGGTATCGTGAAGAACTCTCACAAATATGTAAATCAATAGGATTGGAGTATAGAGGTACAAAGCAAGAACTTATTTATAGTATTGAGCAGTATTTTAAAGGTAATCTGATAAAAAAATCTTCAAAACAAACTAAGTATGCTCAAGTAGATGTTGTAACTTTGGATACACCATTACTTGAATGTGGATTCTCTTTTAATGCTAAATTTAGAGAGTGTTTTTCGACTTTAACAGGCATTTCACCTTTTAAATTTACCGCAAATATGGCCGCAGCATGGAGAAAAGTGAAAAGTGAAAAAAATATAGCGTTTACAATACAAGATATGCTGAAAATTTATTATGGCGAATTGAACTATGCCCAATATGATAAATCAGTTTGTCAGTGGAATCAATTTTTAAAAGATTTTTGTGCAGATGAAAACAGTGTAAATTATTCTAATAAATTAAAAGTAGCATCTATTCTTTGGAAAGAAGTCAGAAATTCAACAGAAGAAAAGACTTATTCTAAAGAACTTTTAGATATCTATTTTGATAAAATAAAAGAGTACCAGAAATAGTTAAATTCTTATTTAACAAAAAGGATAAGTTATAAGTTGTTTAATCAACCAAAGGTTGATTATTGTATAGTCGACTCATTGTGTATAGAATTAATATCTTCTGTATGATATTTTGGATTAGGAGGTGACAAGAATGAATCAAATTCAAATTGGTAGGTTTATAGCTGATTGTCGGAAAGAATCAAATATGACACAGCGACAGATTGCTGAAAAATTAGGCATAACAAACAGAGCAGTTTCAAAGTGGGAAACCGGTAAAAGTATGCCAGATGCATCACTTATGCTTGAATTATGTGAAGCATTACATATTAGTGTAAATGAATTACTCTGTGGAAAAAGGTTAAATGAGCTTGAGGAAAGAAAAGAATCTGAACAAAATACACTAGCTATGTTTATGGCCAAACATGAATTAGAAAACCTACGTGTTTTAACAGAATTACTTATATTTATAGGAATCATTATTACAATGACATTGACATCTGCTGTGGCTAAGACTACAATACAAAAAATGATAACACTAGCAGTAGGGTGCTTTGTTTGGGGATATGGAATTTATATGAGAATAAGGCTTGGAAAAGCAATAAATAGAATTAACTAGCATTACAATCTATGTGATTTTGGTTGTTTTAAATTTGTATGCAAGTTTATAAGATGTCATAATAGATTTAATGAAAGAATAAATAGAATTTACGGAGGAAACAATATATGTGGATGTGCCCAAGATGCGGCAGAGAATTTAAAAGAACGAATCAAGGTCATTACTGTGGAGAAGCTCCTAAAACAGTATTAGAATATATAGATACGCAACCTATAGAAACACACTCCCACTTAAAGGAGATGATGAATGCAATACAAAACAGTGTCCCTTGTGTAAATGAACGTATATTATGGAGTATGCCATATTATGAAAAAGAAGGAAAATCCATCTCATTTTCTGCTTGTAAAAAGCATATCAGTTTTTATGTAGGAGTTGAAACTATTGAAAATTTTGCATTAGAGTTAAAAGGACTTGTCACTAAGAAAAATGCTATTTATTTTCCTTATGATAAAGCATTACCTACAGAATTGATTGAAAATATTGTAAAATGGTGTTTAGGCTGATTTGATAACTTTTGGTTTGCTAATTTAATATAGAATGTACAAGAAGCGGTTTGCTATATGATCAACCGTTTTTGAAATAATAAGGCATTTACGAGATATCTTAAATATTTTTAATGAAGGTCCATATATTACCGATTATGTCAAAGCAAAGGATTTCATATAGCGACCTTGGTTTTTAAGAGTATAGTACAATTTTATTATCTTTATAGCAACCGTATCCAAAAGCTAGCTATTGGAATTATAATTTAAATGACCCAATTGAAATATCAAAACTTTTTGATAACTTCTATAAGGGTGACAAATCTCGCCATAAAGATTCCACAGGGTTGGGATTGTCTATTGTAAAAGAAATTTGTCTTATCTTGCATTGGGAGATAGAGGCCAGACAAGAAGACGATGATGTAATCATCCAGATTAACACAAATAACAATTCAATTTATTTAGAGGAAAAAGATGTTTAGAAAAGCTTAGCGATATCACATGAAAAAACGTGTTGTTAAAAACATTAAGATTGCAGTTGTTAAATTCGCAGGATGTTGCTGAGATGATCATCATTGCACTTGCATTTTCGTATAAAAGGAATTCTTGAGGCTTACTTGGCTTTAATATGTTAAAATGCATTGCTTGTAGCAATAGGGTGGATTTCTTATAGTGGTATTAGGACATGAGAAAGGAGCCTAGAAATGTTAAATGAAAATATTAAGGCAATTAGAAAAGCGAAGGGGCTTTCACAAGAAGAGCTTGCAATCAAATTGAATGTTGTGCGTCAAACGATATCAAAGTGGGAAAATGGATTATCCGTTCCAGATTCGGATATGCTAATTTCAATTTCGGAAATTTTTGAAACACCAGTTAGTGCATTACTCGGTGAATCGATTATTGAACAAGAGGCTGATGATGTAAAAGTAATAGCAGAAAAACTTGAAGTTATTAATTTACAACTGGCAAAAAGGAAGGAAACAAGGCGGAAGATTTTGCATTGGGCCTTTATCACATTGTGCTTATTATTGGTAGTGACTTTTGTGTTTTTCCTCACATTAAATAGTGCCTATCTAAATTGGGATTACGGTAATCCAGAAACGGCGGTTCAGGGAGTTGGGGTTCATATCTTTGAGTGGATGTTTATCAGGATCGCACCAGTGGCAGCTGTGATTGCTATTATCGGTGCTATTTTGACACGAAATAGAAAATTACATGGACTATAGAAGAAAAGAATAAGTGGAAATAACAGGTGTTCTTATTTGAACACCTGTTATTTAAAACTAGTTCAATGAATTCTCATGATTAGCAATATATTGCATTTGTTAGCAAATAAATGGCGGTATGATGCAGTGATTAAAGTTGTTTTGTAAATAAAGTTGCTTCTTGCTTTACAATTAAAAAAAGAATACAGATACTATATAAACTTAAATATATTAAGATATCATAGAAAAAGGTTTTCACGAATCGATCTTATTGATCATAGCGAAAACCTTTGACTATTTGTATAAAAATCATCTTTTTTGCTTGTGAAACATTTCAAGTGTATAGTCGATGGCGATTTCTAAGGGATCTACAAAGCGTTCATCTAATTGCTCACGCTCTTTTAAAATCGATAATTCTGTACAAGCTAAGATCATACGCTCAACCTGCTGTTCTTCCATCTCTTTGATGATGCTGATTAATTTATCCTTATGAATAGGTTTACCGGCTTTAATATCATCATAAATTAAAGACATAACATGTTGTTGATTTTCCTGATTTGGGATGACCCATTCTAACTGTTGTGACTCACAGCTTTTCTGATACAATTGGCTTTTTATTGTACCATCAGTCGCTAATATTCCAACTCTTTTTATGCCTTCTTTTTTTAATCGTTCTGTCGTATGGTCAATCAAATGGTAAATAGGTGCATGACTTACCTTTTGAAATTCATCATAGAAAAAATGCGAAGTGTTACATGGAATCAAAATGAGTTTTACCCCAATCTGATTGAGTAAATGCAGATCTTCCATAAAATAAGGAAGAGGATTATCATTTGTATGATCTAAGATATAGCTCGTGCGATCAGCAATCTCGGCATGATTCAATATCACCATATTTAAATGGTCCTGATCGGTAGGTGCCTTGGTTGCACGTAATATTTTTTCATATAGGTATGCACTCGCTTCTGAGCCGACACCACCGATAATACCTAGTTGATAATTCATGGAGCACCTCCTATCCTGCCCTTAATAGTATCATACATCAAAAAGGGAAACAATATGACAAAATAAGAAAACGTTTAAGAAATTAGAGAGCTTATTTAAAAGTTTTGACTACTAAGGTACGATCCACCTGAATGTGAAAAAGAAAAAAGGGGGAGGTCATTCTTGTGCTCTAATGAATAGGTTACTAGGATGATAATAAAAAAACAGCAAGAATGCTGTTTATGATTAAATCCCACGTTTATTGAAATAGAGCTTATACTTTTTATAAGCCATATGATAAAATCGGCGGATCATGACGGCGCGGAATAAGGAGCGATCTTCTTTATATAAAAGTGTTGTGTCATATTTCTTTTCTTGAATTAATTGCTTTACCTGTGCATAAGAATCCTTAGAAACATACTTCAACAACAATTTCGGTGGTATATGGAGCCATAGATATGGATTATCGTGATAATGTGTTTCCATTTGCTTATGTTCAATCAAATCATCAACAAGATATTTTACTAGATTACATCCAGACGCAGTTGTGAAATAGCTGCTGCGACCTTGTCGGATATTGATTTCGAATACTTTGAATTTACCATCACGGACATCATATTTCATATCAAAATTAGAAAATCCAGTGTAGTGCATATCTTCAAGGAATTTCTGATAGCGTGCATATACCTGTTTATTTGCTTGTTGGACGATTGCATTGTAATTGCCAATACCATGTGGTGTATAATCTTCACTGACACAATGTCCAAGGCACATCATTTTTACTTTACCATCGCGATCAGAGTAGCTGTTTAAGACATACATTGTACTGTCATCACCTGGAATGAAGTCCTGAATGATCATGCTGCCGGTATAGCCGGCATTGTATACCGCATCTAGGATTTGTCTTAATTCATCCATATTTTCAGCACGGTAGCCTTTTTTCTTTCCTTCAAATTCCAGATCTACATATTCGATAGAATTGCTGGCTTTCGCCGCTACAGGAAAGTCGAATGGTAGAGTGAAGTTATCTTTATTTGCTTTCGTTATAATAAAAGTTTTTGGATAGTCGAGTCCGTATTCTTCACAAATCTGATAGAAATCTTCTTTATTTTCTAATTTTTCTTTCATTTCATTGGAAATGTAATTTGTCACAAAATAGTTATCCAGAACATCGCGGTGATTAACAATCAGTTCGGTATAACGGTCTCCGCAAGCGATGAGCAGTAAGTGCTCATAATATTGATGATAGGTCTTACCTACTTCTTCAATATATTTAACAAAGTTATCATCATGATCAAATTCATGAAAGGTCATTACTTTTACAATGTTACTTTTTTTTGTTTCTAATAAAGGAGCTTTCCCTAAAGAGAGAGATGTAATTCCATATTCTTTATGGAAGGATTTTGCTATTCCATAGGCATTGGCGTCGGTACCTAAGATGACTGGTAGAAACTTGCGGTTGGTGTTTTTTACTAGAATATCCATATTGTAGTTTTACCTCTTTTCTATATTCAATGTAGTTTATCGTCCATGTGATCATATTCGTTGTTATTTTCATACATCTATATATTCACATTGCGTTAATCATTATAGCATAGTTTTGGTTAGAGGTTTTAATAAAATCTTAAAGTATGATGAATTCAGGGCATGAGTATGTAATGTTTTTAAAAGATAGGATTAGGAGGGGGAAAAGATGCTATGTGAATTGTTTAGGATAGGGAGTTATCAATAGTGAGAAAACTTCTTTTTTTAATGAATAACTGTGTAAACGTTTACATAAAAGGTGAGTAAAAAAAGCCTTTTAAAAAGTGAAAAAAATAAAAAATAAGCGTTGACATGAAAGATAAATTGATGTATT
>NZ_JAJCPX010000033.1:0-34986 GCF_020563125.1 Longicatena sp. 210702-DFI.1.196
TACGCCCCGAGGGATTTTCACCCTAGATATGTGGCATGCCCGCCACACATGAAAAAAGACATCTATGTGTCTTTTATGTGCCTTTTTAATACTGTATATAGAATAAAACAATTGCTTATCTATGAAACTTCCTGTATATATTATCAAATGATAGGTTACTTATCTATTAAGCTTCTACATAGTTCAATCAACTTCATTTATGATCTACTTTTCTTTCTTTGAATGCTTCCGCATCTTTTTTCCGATATAAACGACGAGAAATTACAAAACCTTTATGGCTCTTAAATTGCTTGTTTAGAAAATCATAATACGCTCCCGGTGAGATGATACCACTTAAATCAAATAAATTTAAACCAATGACACTTAATATATTCGCCATAAAGAAGACACAATTACTGGAAACAACAAAAAATGTTTTCAGCTTTCCTTCTTTAATTTTATAAAACTTTGCACCTGGGGATGTTCGTGTTACCCGGCTGATATAATCATCACAAGGACCCTGATAAGGCAATCCCTTGCGTTTTAAATCTTCATCACTGTAAAAATCTTCAAAGGTCCCAAAAACCTCTAACAAACGATCATTTAGACGTTTTTTCTGCTCTTCGTCTAAAGCAATGCCAAAGCTGATCAGCGTCTTATTTTCATTTTTTAAACAATTATAAATATATGGATTACGATCAGCCATTAAAACAACGCCATCCCCCATCGTGCCAAAGAGATGACGGTTATGGGGATCATAACAACCATACGATATCACAAAGCCACGATAGATTAAATCCGCATGTCCTAACATAGCAGGTCCACTAGGTGCCAGATGAATAAGCACTTCCATATCTACAGGAATATCTTCCTTTATCTCATCAAATTGTTCTTTGATCTGATCCTCTTTGTCTTTATTCAACAAAGTCCTCATAAGATGAGGCGGAATGATGACCGACATGAATGGCGGTACTGCTAATCGTAGCTTTTGATCCAGCTTTTCACCACTTCCCTGTGGAATAATCTCGCGCACCATATCCAACAAGGTATTTCCCCCATAAATTAAAAAATACAGACCGGTAACCACATTGATAATGTCGTTATGATGAAAAGGATTACCAATCAAATAAAAGCTCATGCATAAATCACCTAACAAAAACAGAATGCGAAAGAAGGATATGGTTAAATGATCTTTGATACGAATGTATAAAACAATGATCTTAACAATGGCATGCAATAAGATCCAACTGCCCACAATACGTGGCAGAATGGAATAAAATGCCCGTGGCAGTGCTAATGAGAAAATGATAGCAATACACCAAATGATAATATCTAAAAGCTGAGAGAAGCGTTTTTCAATACGGCGAAAGTTGATTAGCAAGTTGATTAATTTCAAGATGGCTACTGCGGATATACCAATAACTAAGGTTGTATACAGCCAATTCCATACGGTCAAAGATTCGACAACAAAAGAGCATCCAAGCACGCAGAAAAAGACGCCTGTTAATGCCATTGTTACATAATTGAACTGCTTTTTCAACATGCCTTTTACCTCCCTATATTTTTTAATTATAACAAGAACTATTGTTTTCGTAAACTGCCTTTCTTTCTGTATATGAATCTACCTTTTTTTATATATGAAAATGACTATTGTATCAGCACTTTGTTTACCGTATAAAAGCCATTCCATTCACCAGATAAAGCTTTGAAATTATTGCGTCTTTTATAATACAGCCTTAGGATATCTGGATACTGAAAGTAAAAAAGATACGAATGATCGATTATCAGACGTATCCTATACGTATTATACACTCATCATTTCAGGATCATCCTGTACGAGTGTTTCAAATTGATCCACTGGAACCGGTTTAGAGAATACATATCCTTGAATAGCATCACATTCCATACTTTTTAACAACTCTACCTGTGGTATCGTTTCTATCCCTTCGGCAATTGTTTCCATTCCTAATTTCTTAGCTAAACTGATAACTGTTTCAACAATGTCTTCTCCACGTTTATCATTTTCACTACTGAAGGAAACACGATCAAGTTTTAGAATATCCACAGGAATCTCTTTGAGCACATTTAAGGATGAATAGCCACTGCCAAAATCATCCATAGAACATTTATAGCCATATTTATGAATTTCATCTATAATGGTTTTTAACATTTCCAAATTCTCAAATACAACTATCTCTGTCAATTCTATTTCAATATACTGATCCGGTATTTCATATTTTTGTTGTATCTTTCGATATTCTTCTAAAAAGTTTGGATGATGAAGATGATTTCTTGATAAATTTACTGATATCGGATGAACGATTTTCCCTTCATCGATCCATTTACGTAAGATCTTACATACAACTTCAAAAACATACATATCAAGTTTAATAATAAAATCATTTTTCTCAAAGAAAGGGATAAAGTCATCTGGTGGAATCAAGCCTTTTTCTGGACTGTCCCATCTTACTAAAGCCTCTGAGCCAATAATCTTACCCGTCTTTAAACTAACCTTAGGTTGTAGATATATGATAAATTCTTCTTCATCCAGAGCCTTTTCCATCATGTTTTCCATTTCTTTTTCTTTCAGCAACATCTGATGTTCTAAGTCATTATAGAAAACAATATTACATAGATAATAGTTTGGAATATTTTTATTTGTCTTACGCGCTATATTGGCCTTATCACGTACGACGATTAATTCCTGTGCATCATCTTTTACAATATAACAGCCACAAGATAATGGAATATAATAAGGAAGCTGACGCTCTTGATTATATTTATTAATCTCATCCGCGATGCTGTGTAAACGTTCCTTAATCTTCCCTTCATCAATCGTATGCAAATAAATATTAAAGTTATCCGCATTGACGCGGGTAACAAATTCATCCTTAGCTAAATGTTTCTTGATACACACATATACATGTCGTAATACTTTATCGCCATTTTCACTGCCAAAGCTGGCATTAATTAATTTAAATTTACGCAAATCTAAGGATATAAAAGTATATGGTACAAAGTCTTTCGCTCGATCTAAGAGTTCTTTTTCGAACCGTACTTGCGTAAATCCTTGTGTGATAGGATCAATATAGGCGATATTTGTTATTTCTTTATTCTTTTTATTCGATGTGTACAGTAAAAACGCAATGAAGATAAAGAATACAACCGCTATGCCTAAAGCGAGAACGGCGATTGCAAGACTGATGAAATTTTGAATATTCTGACTATACATCGTAGAAGGTACGATGGATAAAAGATACCAATCACAATTATCTAATGGAGTATAAGTGAGTGTTCGCATATTATCGCCATTTACCTTAAACGTAATGGTACCTTTTTTATGATTAGCAATATCTTGACAAAACTTTTGGAATTACATTGAAGATGTAATTTCAGCTTTTGCTGGAAGGTGTTCAAAAAGTTATCACCATCAATTAATGCATTTTTATTTTTGGAATGTAAAATATAATCACCATTTTTCGCTATGATATGTGAAAACCCGGTACCTGAAAATGATTCTGTATTCAGCAATAATTTCATGGTTTCAGGTGGTATTCATCCTACGATTGCGCTAATATTATTATCCTTTCCTTTATAAGGTACTGCATAAACAGCCCCTTTTTCATCAAAAATTTTCAACAGCTTATCGCTTACACTCACTTGCCCATGCATAGCTTTTGCTACACAAGTTAGTTGAGATACATCTTTTAAAGGATGGTTCTTCACCTTTAGCATTCCCTTATGATCAACAGTGCCAATCCATTCAAAAGCTCCACCTTCATAAGCATCATAAAGATACGCTTCATAAGCGGATTCATCCAGATATGCTAAAGAGTTCGATAGCGTTGCTAAGTAAGAAAAATTTGTTTCGACACGTTGCGTCACTTTGTAAGAAGTTTGTTGTGATATTTCATGGAGATAATTATTAACTTCTGTGTTTACGATATCTTTTCCTTTTTGCGTAAGTAAAAAAGATAAACTAATGATAAAAACGATAATTACTACTGTCGAAAAGCCCATCATCTTTCTTTGCTTCTTATTCATCCATATATTTTTTAGCATATTTTTCCTTCAATAACCACACAATTTTTCAGTATACCATAGCAAAAGCAGAAATGTAAAAAATATAACACTTTTTATAACCACTTTTAATCCAAAACTATAAAATATCGTTAAAATATTAAGAATCATTTGGTTATCTTTTTGATTTATGTATACGTAAATACCCTTTGCATAAAGAATGATACTATTCTAAATATATCAAGGTTCCATAGTGTCATTGTATAGAAGAATACTAATCGATTATTCCATAGGAACGTACAGTTTAACTATAAAACCATTTATTATGCATATTCATCTTCCATAGTTATAAAATATACAGAAAAAAAGTCTTAATCCTATTCTGTTAATAAATAGGATTAAGACTTTTTCATACATTTACGCTTATCAGCTTTTTAATATACGGCCTTGCTCTGCCATCCTTTATAAACACCTTGATAAGCTGTGGCAACATCTGCCAGATAATAAACATTGGACATCAGTTTTACCTTATCCATCGGTGTGATATGAAGAACGATCAACTCAAATTCTTCACTGCCTCTGGTAATAACATATCCACGATTTATCACAACGCTTTTAAACTGGTTCATGCTCTCTTCATCTTGAAATTTTACGACATGCTGTACAGGGCGTTCATGATCATGGACATCCCCTTTTTGCTCCAGTGCTTCCATTCGTGCATCGGTATCTTCTTTCAATAATGCCATTTCTGCTCTGGTCAGATGCGTAAACATTTCATCATACTCTTCTTGTGTTTCCTCTTTTGCTTCATCATCCGATGTGCTTTGCACATCTTCAAATTCATCCAGACTTTCATGAGCCTCTTCAAATGCTTCATTCACTTCTTCACAACAATGTTGTGGATCACTGATCGGTGCTTCTTCAGCTGCATCTTCATTATCTTCAGGCTCATCATCGTACAGCAAACCCTGATCTAAATCAATAATTTGTTTTTCTTCTTCTTTTTTCATTTTGTAAGCAATAAGAGCTGCTGCGCTCCCTAAAACAGCTAAAATTGGAAATATCTTTTTCATTTTATCACCACTTTCATGTTTCTATTGTATCACACTTCAAAGAAAAAAATACATAGAAACTACTTTTTTCTGCTGATCCCTACACCATCTCCAAAATCATAAAATGTCGTATCATAATCCTCACGCTTTTTTAAATACTCAACAAATCGACTGATTTTGGTGACAAGCTGTCGCAGATTCCGATTTTTAATCCGTTCCTGATGTTCGACATACCCATGGAACTTAAGATTATCAGTAATGACATAACCATCTTTTATAAGATTCTTCTCATAGCGTTCAAAAAACTTTATATATTGCGCCTTTGCAGCATCGATAAACAACATATCAAATGATCCTTCCACGGTGGTTTCTAAAGCATCTCCATAAAGCAGTGTGATACGTTCTTCTAAATGTGCTTTGCGTACGTTTTCAACCGCTTTTTGATAGCGTTCCTTATCGCGTTCAATCGTCACGACGTGTATTTGTTCATCCAACAAAGCCATACGAATAGCAGAATATCCAATAGCACTGCCAATTTCAAGAATGTTCGTTAAATGGTGTTGCTGAATAAACGCACATAGAAAGGCAATTCCTTCCGGCTGCATGATTGGGACATTGTATGTTTTCGCATAGTCCTCCATCTCTTCAATTAGTTCCATGATCTCACCTCACTCAATTAGTTTTCGCTGTTGTCTTTTTATCCTCTGTTTTCTTTTTATCCTTATCTTTATCATTAAGATTGACTGGTTTTTTACCCACATGAACTTTAAAGGTTCGTACACTGCGATTTCCACTTTTATCTTTCGCAATAACGCGTATTTTATGATCGCCAGATTTTTTTGTATCCACATTGCCTTCAATACGATAATAATTATTTTGTAAATCCGTTGCTGTAGTATAAAGCAATGGTCCATCAACCGGATCGCTGACACTGATAATATTATCTTTGATATCAAATGTACCATTATACGGTATTGCTATACGTTCTTTTTTGAGAATGATTTCCGGTTTTTGTGTATCCTTCACAGTTATCTTTAAATGAATGTTTGTTTTCTCTCCATCTGCGACCACCGCATAAACAAGATCCTGTTCCCCGCATGCATGTACATTTAATTTAGGATAGGTAACAATGACGCCATCTGTATTTTTTACTAAGGCTTTACTCGTGATTGTGGTATTCCCATATTCCACTTCTGTAGCATTTTCAATAAAGTTTATCTTTGATGAAGACTTATGATACTTCTCAAAAAGGATAATTCCAATGAGCACCCCTGCCACAAATAGCATTATAAAAAATTTCTTTTTGTTCGTACTATTTTTGATCATTGTGTACCTTCTTTCATTTTCATTCATTTCATCTCAAATTGTATCATGGTTTTTTGCGGGAAACAACTTAATAGTGCTTAAGAAAACGACACCATGTCTCCATGATGTCGTTAGCTTTTTTATTTTACGAGTTCAATGATTGCCATAGGAGCAGCGTCACCACGACGTACTCTTGTTTTCACAACTCTTGTGTACCCACCATTACGATCTTTGTAAGCAGGTCCGATTTCGTTGAACAGTTTTTGTAAAGCTGTCTGACCTGTTTTTTCGTCTACAACAACGTCGCGAACGAATTTAGCAGCCTGACGGCGAGCATGTAAATCACCGCGTTTTGCTAAAGTAATCAGCTCATCAACAACAGAACGCAGTTCTTTTGCTTTCATTTCAGTTGTTTCAATCTGACCATAAGCGATCACTGATGTAGCCATGTTACGTAATAAAGCTTTACGGTGGTCAGCTTTACGTCCTAATTTACGATTCCACATTGGTTGTTAGCCTCCTTTGCGAATAATATTATTCGTATGATTTAAAGTTTAAGCCTAAATCATACAATTTATCTTTAACTTCTTTGAGTGATTTCTTACCTAAGTTACGTACTCTCATCATTTCATCTTCTGTACGCTGTGTTAATTCTTCGACGGTCTGAATGCCAGCGCGTTTCAAACAGTTGTAAGAACGTACAGACAGATCGAGATCTTCGATCATCATGACAAGACCCTTGTTCTGCACTTCACCCTGAGCTTCCTTCATGACAGATTCCATATCATTGACAGCTTCATCAACGTTTGTCAGCAGTTCCAAATGATCAATCAGAATCTTTGCTGATAATGCTAATGATTCCGCAGGACTGATGGAGGAATCACTCCATACTTCCAAAGTCACTTTATCATAATTGGCATTCTGACCAACACGTGTAGGATCTACAGAGTAAGAAACCTTTTCAATTGGTGTATAGATAGAATCCGTATAAATGATTCCTAAAGGCTGATTTGGAGTCTGATACAGCTGTTTGTTTGTGTCAGCATTTACATATCCGCGGCCAACACGCGCCTGCAGTTCCATTTCCAACATTCCGCCTTCTTCCAGAGTACAGATGTGCAAATCCTTGCTCAGCACTTCTACGCCTTCTGGACAGTAGATATCTGCACCGGTAACTTCTCCAGGACCTTGTTTTGAAATACGCAATGTATAGATCTCATCATCCTGAATTTTCATGACCAGTGTCTTGATATTCAGGATCATGGTCGTTACATCCTCAACGATTCCTGGAATAGATGTAAACTCGTGGTAAACCCCGTCAACTTTAATTGAAAATACGGCAGCTCCCGGTAAAGAGGAGAGCAAAACACGTCTTAGTGCATTCCCAATAGTTGTTCCGAAACCTCTCTCTAAAGGTTCAAATACAAACTTACCGTAGTGTTTAGATTCATCGTATTCTTTAACTTCAAAATGTGCACGTTCGAATTTTTGCATAGTATACCTCCTCAATTAAGCTTATGATTAACCACGTGGTCGTTTAGGTGGACGACAACCGTTGTGTGGAATAGGAGTTACATCGTTGATCATTGTAATTTCTAATCCCGCAACCTGTAAAGCTCTTACAGCTGCTTCACGTCCAGGTCCTGGACCTTTAACGTTTACTGATACTGTTTTCATACCATTTTCTATTGCTGCTTTACCTGCAGCTTCTCCAGCCATCTGTGCAGCAAATGGAGTGGATTTACGTGAACCCTTGAACCCCAGTGCTCCAGCGCTGGACCATGCTACAGCGTTTCCATTTTCGTCAGTAATAGTAACGATGGTATTGTTAAAAGTTGAATGAATATGAGCACATCCACGAGCAATATTCTTGCGTGCTTTACGTTTACGTGCGCCCGCTTTTACGTTTTTTGCCATTTTAATTTCCTCCTATCGTCCTATTTCTTTTTGTTTGCTACTGTACGAACTGGACCTTTACGCGTACGAGCATTTGTTTTTGTTCTCTGTCCGCGAACCGGTAAACCTTTACGGTGACGGATTCCGCGGTAGCATCCGATTTCCATCAGACGCTTAATGTTTAATGCAACCTCACGACGCAAATCACCTTCTACTTTGATAGAATCCACTTCGTTACGGATGGCATTAATCTGTTCGTCAGTTAAATCTTTTACACGGATATCTTCGCTGATTCCCGTTTTTGCCAGAATCTGTTCCGCAGTTGGGCGGCCGATTCCGTAAATGTACGTTAATGATACTACTACGCGCTTGTCGCGTGGTAAGTCAACACCTGCAATACGAGCCATTTTACATTACACCTCCATTAGTTTCCTTGTCTTTGTTTGTGTTTTGGGTTTTCGCAAATGACCATGACACGGCCTTTACGTTTGATAATGCGGCACTTATCGCATATTGGTTTGACAGATGGTCTTACTTTCATGCGTCTTCCTCCTTATTCACGACTTATTTGTGTCGGAATGTAATTCGCCCACGTGTTAAATCATAAGGTGAAATTTCAACGGTTACACGGTCCCCTGGTAAAATGCGGATGTAGTGCATGCGGATTTTACCAGAAACGTGAGCCAGTATTTCGTGTCCGTTTCCCAATTTCACTTTGAACATTGCGTTTGGTAAAGTATCAATTACTTCGCCATCCATTTCAATAACATCTTGCTTACCCATTACTTGGATGTTCCTCCTCTTTTATCTCTGTGAGTATTTCATACCCTTTTTCTGTGATCACGATCGTATGCTCGTAGTGAGCTGCCAAGCCACCATCTTTGGTGACGACACCCCAGCCATCCGCAAGTGTTCGTGTATGTGGCCTGCCTGCTAAAACCAACGGTTCGATTGCAAGCGTCATGCCTTCTTTAAGCAGAATGCCATGACCTGCCGGGCCGAAATTTGGAACTGTCGGATCTTCATGGACGGAAGTTCCAATACCATGTCCTGCATAATCCCGTGGCAAAGAAAAGCCATGCCCAAAGACATACTCTCCGATTGCATGAGATATATCAGTTAGATGATTCCCAGCCTTTGCCATTTTTAAACCTTCATATAAAGATTCTTCGCTAATTCTCAGAAAGGCTTTTGTTTCCTCGCTGATATTACCGACAGCATATGTCCATGCTGAGTCACCATGATACCCTTGATAACAGGCACCGATATCTACTGAAACAATGTCCCCGTCATGTAACATCGTATCATCTGGGACACCATGTACCATGACAGAATTTACAGATATACATGCAGCAGCTGGAAACCCGTATAAACCCTTAAATGACGGTATCCCGCCATGTTTTCGTATCGTGTTTTCCACGATTTCATTGATTTTTTTCGTAGTGATTCCAGGCTGTATAACTGTTTGCGCTGCACGATGTGCAAGCGCAACAATTATACCTGCTTTTTTCATGAATGTCAACTCCTGATTTGACTTCGGAATGACCATTTTAGTCCTCCAACGCTTTCAGGACATCGCTCCAGACGTTTTCGATTGGTTGATCGGCATTGATTCTTGCGACAATTCCTTTCTGCTCATAGTAATCCAGAACAGGAGCTGTCTGTTTGCTGTATTCATCCAGTCGTACGGTAAGACTTTCTACCGTATCGTCTTTTCGCTGATATAGATCTCCACCACATACATCACATTTACCTTCTACCATAGGAGGTTTGGATTGTAAGTGATAGATCTCTCCGCACTCTTTACAGAGACGGCGGCCGGTGATTCTGCCAGCCAGAACATCAAAGGGAATATCCATGGCAATGACTTTGTCGATGGATAATGCCCCATCGCCAGCCAATGCATCAAAGGCCTTTGCCTGTTCTAAAGTTCTTGGATAGCCATCTAGAAGAAAGCCGTTTTTCTTATCTTCCAGTTTATCCAGATAGCTTTTCACCATATTGTTTACCAGTTCATCAGGGACGAGCAGTCCTTTGTCCATATAGCTTTTCGCTTCAAGACCAAGTTCTGTACCATTCCCGATTTCACTGCGGAAAATATCTCCTGTTGAAATATGATTCACATTAAATTTTTCAACGATTTTTGCGGACATCGTACCTTTACCGGCACCAGGACCGCCCATAATCAAGATATTCATAGGTTCACCTTCTATCTCTGAAGAAATCCACGGTAGGACTTCTGCGTCAGACGACCTTCGATCTGTTTCACGGTTTCCATTGCAACACCTACGACGATGATGATACCAGTACCGCCGATACCCATAGAGCTAGGCAGATTTGTAAATAATGGAAGAGCATGAGGCAGAACTGCGATGAAAGCCAGTCCAATTGCGCCTAATACCGTGATTCTGTTTAATACCTTGTTAATGTAATCTTTGGTTTCCGTACCAGGACGGATACCAGGGATATATGTTCCTGATTTACCTAAGTTCTCGGCAATCTTTTCCGGATCTACCTGTAACTTCGTATAGAAGAAGGTAAATAACAGAATCAATACCACATAGATAACCAGGCTCACTGGTGTTTGCATACCCAGGTAATACTCTACGGTACTTACCCATTCAGCAGCCGTTACCATCTTAATGATGGAAAGTGGCGCCACCATGATAGCAGAAGCAAAGATAACAGGAATTACACTGGCTGAATTGATTTTCAGCGGCAGGTATGTCATGTCTTTCTTGCGTGTTGTTACCGTGCTGGATGTATACTGAATTGGAATCTTACGTTCCGCTGTCTGCATGAAGACAACAAAGATGATGATCAGCAGATAGCATAACAGGAAGCCGCCAAAGCTCAAGATTCCATTAAAGGTTGCAGAACTGCTGGATGTATCGACAAGCGTTCCCCAAGCTGTTGCGAACTGATGTGGAAGTCTTGCGATAATGCCAGCGGCGATGATCATAGATACCCCATTGCCAACACCCTTCATCGTAATACGGTCACCGATCCACAAGATGAACATGCTGCCACCTGTTAAGATTGTTGCAATATAAAGGATGCTTGACCAACCATTGCCATTGACCAGTAAATCCGGATAGCTTCTTGAAAAGCCATATATTAGCGTTGAAGCCTGGAAGAAGCTCAAGACAACTGCCAGGTAACGTGTATAACGATCAATTTGTTTTTTACCGGATGCGCCGCCTTTGGCAAGTTCTGTCAAAGCCGGAATAACATCCATGGATAATAACTGAATAATAATAGATGCGGTGATGTAAGGGCCGACTCCCATAGCAAAAATGGACATCTGTTCCAGACCTCCACCACCAAGCAGGTTGATCATATCAAGCAGTGAATTGCTGGATTTCGTCAGCGATGTCGTATCTACGCCCGGTACAGTGATTGCTGTACCAAAGCGGAAGATAAACAACATGGCAAGAGTAAAGAATATTCGATTACGAATATCTTTATTCTTGAACATGCTGGTAATCGTGCTAAGCATACTAGATAACCTCTGCTTTTCCGCCTGCTTGCTCGATTATCGTTAAAGCTGATTTAGAGAACTTGTTAGCTTTCACTGTCAGTTTCTTTTCTAATTCACCTTCGCCTAAGATCTTGATTCCATCTAATTCTTTTCTTACCAGACCGCATTCAATCAACAGTTCTGGAGTTACTTCCGTACCATCTTCAAAACGATTTAAAGATGCTACATTTACGATTGCATACTCTTTACGAGTAAAGTTTGTAAAACCACGTTTAGGCAAACGTCTTGCTAATGGTGTCTGTCCACCTTCAAAACCTAAGCGAACGCCTCCGCCAGATCTTGCTTTCTGACCTTTATGTCCTTTACCAGCAGTTTTACCGTTACCAGAAGCATGACCGCGTCCTACACGGTAGCTTGCTTTTCTGGCACCTTCTGTATATGTCATTTCATGTAATTTCATGTTCTAATTCCTCCTGTTAACCGCGAATTTCTTCTGGTTTTTTACCACGGAGACGAGCAACATCTTCAATCGTTTTCAGATCTTTTAATGCTGCAATCGTAGCACGAACCATGTTGATTGGCGTACGGCTTCCCAGACATTTAGACAGGATATCGTTGATACCAGCCAGTTCCAATACGGCACGTACAGGACCACCAGCGATAACTCCGGTACCTTCTGTAGCAGGGCGCAGGAAGATTTCTCCAGCTCCGTAACGTCCAGTGATTTCGTGAGGAATGGTAGTTCCTACGATAGGTACGTTGAATACGTTTTTCTTAGCGTCTTCAACAGCCTTTTTAATAGCATCAGGAACTTCGTTTGCTTTTCCTGTACCAAAGCCGACACGGCCTTTTTTGTCACCGATGACAACCAATGCAGCAAAACGGAAGCGGCGTCCACCCTTTACTACTTTAGTTACACGGTTGATGGTAACGACGCGTTCTTCAAATTCTTTTTCAACGTCGCGATTTCTTCTTGGTTTACGTTCCATTCGCATAACCTCCTAAAATTTCAAGCCGGCTTCTCTAGCCGCTTCAGCCAAAGCTTTAACTCGACCGGTGTAAACATATCCACCACGGTCAAATACAACATTTGTGATATTCTTTTCAAGTGCGCGTTTCGCAACCTCAGCGCCAACGGTTTTGGCAGCTTCAACGTTACCACCGTTTTCCAGTTTCATTTCAACACTGCTAGCGGCTACTAATGTAGTACCGTTAACATCATCAATGATCTGCGCGTGAATGTGGCTGTTTGAACGGAAAACGTTCAGGCGGGGACATTCAGGAGTACCGCTGATTTTGGTACGAACACGCAAGTGACGGCGTAAACGCTCATCATTTCTAGATACTTTCTTAAGCATTGTTCAATTTCTCCTTTCCCACTATTTCTTACCTGCTGTTTTACCTTCCTTACGACGAACATATTCACCTTTGTAGCGAATACCTTTGCCTTTGTAAGGTTCTGGTTTTCTTACAGCACGAACATTTGCAGCGAATTCACCGACACGCTGTTTATCAATTCCGGACACTTTAATAGCTGTCGCAGAAGTACATTCTACGCTCAATCCTTCTTCGATAGCAAATTCAATTGGGTGGGAGTAACCAACATTCAGTGTCAGTTTCTTACCGCTTACGGCAGCACGGAAACCGATACCAACCAATTCCAGTTCTTTGGAATATCCGTTAGTAACACCTTCAACCATGTTAGCCAGCAGAGCACGTGTAGTACCATGCAGCTGTTTTGTGTGTTTCTGTTCGTTTGGACGTGTTACGCTCAAAACGTTTTCTTCAATTTTAATACCCAATTCCGGGTTAAACTGACGAGTTAAAGTTCCCTTAGGTCCTTTAACAGTCACCTCATTCCCAGCAGCGATGTTTACTTCAACGCCAGCAGGAATGGTAATCGCTTTATTACCGATACGTGACATTCTTCTTTACCTCCGTCTAGATTACCACACGTAGGCGATAACTTCGCCACCAACGTGTTTAGCTCTAGCTTCTTTATCTGTCATTAAACCATGAGATGTAGAGATGATTGCAATACCCAGACCGTTCAATACGCGAGGAACTTCGTCCACTTTTGCGTAAGCACGTAAACCAGGTTTAGAAACTCTCCGTATTCCATTGATTACTTTTTCGTTGTTAGGTCCATATTTCAGTGTAACATTGATGGTTTTCTTAACGTCACCTTCAACGTTGTAATCTGTAATAAAACCTTCTTCTTTTAAAATCTTTGCGATTTCGATCTTTTCTTTATTTGCAGGTACTTCTACAACTTCGTGACGAGCCTGAACTCCATTACGAATTCTAGTCAGCATATCTGCAATCGGATCTGTCATTATCATCATGACTGTATTCCTCCTATCTGATTACCAGCTCGCCTTTTTTACACCCGGAATCTGACCCTTGTAAGCCAGCTCGCGGAAGCAAATACGGCAGAGTTTGTATTTACGTAAAACTGAGTGAGGACGGCCACAACGTTCACAACGTGTGTACTCACGCACCTGGAACTTCTGAGGACGTTTTGATTTATTAACCATTGCTTTTTTTGCCATACTGTAAGTCCTCCTATTTCTTGAAAGGCATGCCTAATTCTTCAAGCAGCGCCTTTGCTTCTTCGTTTGTTTTTGCAGTAGTAACGATAACGATATCCATACCACGTACTTTGTTAACCTTATCGTAGTTGATTTCTGGGAAGATCAGCTGTTCTTTAACACCCAGTGTGTAGTTTCCACGGCCATCGAAAGATGTTGTAGAAACACCACGGAAGTCACGCACGCGTGGCAATGAGATGTTCATCAGCTTATCCATGAAATCATACATCTTCTCTTTACGTAAAGTTACCTTACATCCGATAGGCATACCTTCACGCAATTTGAAGTTTGCGATAGATTTCTTTGCTCTTGTGATAACTGGAGCCTGTCCAGTGATCTGTGCCAATTCAGCTACGGCTTCGTCCAATACCTTTGGATTCGCGATTGCTTCACCGATACCCATGTTGATAACGATCTTATCTACATAAGGAACTTCCATAACTGACTTGTAGTTAAACTTTTTCATTAAGTTAGGCACAACTACATCTGTATATTTCTGATTTAGGCGGTTCATCCTTTAACCTCCCCTACTTAATTTCAGCGCCGGTTTTTTTATAGACGCGAACCTTTGTTTGATTGCCTTTTTTGTCTTCTTTGATTTCAAATCCAACACGGCTGGCTTTCTTAGCCTTGCTATCGTAAGCCATAACATTGCTAACATGGATTGGCATTTCTTTTTCAATAATGCCGCCATCTGGATTAGCCTGAGATGGTTTCAAGTGTTTTTTTACAACATTTACACCTTCAACGATAACTTTGTTTTCCTTAGGGAAAACTTTGGTTACTTCTGCAACAGTGCCCTTGTAAGCACCTGTAATAACCTGAACCTTATCACCTTTTTTGATTTTCACAAAGACACCTCCTTACAGCACTTCTGGTGCCAAAGACACAATTTTCATAAAGTCTTTGTCACGCAGTTCTCTTGCTACTGGCCCGAAAATACGAGTTCCACGAGGTGTGTTATCGTCTTTGATCAGGACAACAGCGTTGTCATCAAATTTGATGTATGTTCCGTTGTCACGGCGAACGCCACGTTTTGTACGTACGATTACACCTTTGACTACGTCACCTTTTTTTACAGTTCCACCAGGAGCAGCCTGCTTAACAGCACAGACAACGATATCCCCGATGTTTGAAAACTTACGAACGCTTCCACCTAAACAGCGGATAACCAATACTTCTTTGGCACCTGTGTTGTCAGCGACGCGTAATCTACTTTCATTCTGGATCATGAATGTCTACCTCCTAGCGCCTACAGCTGTACAGCTTTTTCGACGATTTCAACCAAACGGAAACGTTTTGTAGCAGACAATGGACGAGTTTCCATAATAACTACCTTATCTCCGATTTTCGCTTCATTGTTTTCGTCATGAGCTTTAAACTTCTTAGAATATTTTACACGTTTTCCATATAATGGATGTGTTTTCTTTGTTTCAACGACTACAGTAATCGTTTTATCCATCTTATCGGAAACAACTGTTCCACGATATACTTTACGGTTAGATCTTTCCATAACTTAGTGATCCTCCTTAATCCTGATTGCTAAGCTCGCGCTCAGTCAATACGGTTTTCATACGGGCAATGTCTTTCTTCACGGTTTTTAAGCGTGCAGTGTTCGTCAACTGTCCGGTTGCTTGTTGGAAACGAAGATTAAAAAGTTCATCTTTAAGCGTTTCGATCTGTTGTGCAATTTCAGTGTTACTTAACTCTCTGATCTCTTTCGCTGTCATTATTTCTCTTCTCCTTTTCTAACAAATTTCGTCTTCACTGGCAGTTTGTGAGAAGCCAGACGGAATGCTTCACGTGCAACTTCTTCTGGAACACCAGCAATTTCAAACATCATACGTCCTGGTTTTACAACTGCTACCCATCCTTCAGGTGCACCTTTACCAGAACCCATACGTACTTCAAGAGGTTTTTTCGTTCTTGCCAAGTGAGGGAAGATACGAATCCAAACTTTACCACCACGTTTCATATAACGTGTCATGGCAATACGGGCAGCCTCGATCTGGCGGTTACTTACATAAGCACCAGTGTCAGCCATCAGACCATATTCACCAAAAGATACTTCACGACCGGCTTTCGCACGTCCTTCGTAGCTTAAACGGTGAGGTCTTCTATATTTTGTTCTCTTAGGCATCAACATAATTTAGTTTCCTCCTTCCGCTTTCTTAGGAGCATTTCCAGCAGCGTTGTTTCTCTGGCTGTTGTTGCGGTTACGGTTGTCGTTACGATTTCCGCCACGGTTGTTGCGACGGTTACGACGACGATCGTTCATATTGTTCTTAGGAGCTTCTGGTTCCTGAACCATCTGTCCTGGCAATACTTCACCACGGCAGATCCATACTTTAACACCTAAACGGCCATACTGAGTAGAAGCTTCTTCCCAAGCATAGTCGATGTCAGCACGCAATGTATGCAGAGGTACAACACCTTCGCTATAACCTTCAGTACGCGCCATATCAGCTCCGCCTAAACGTCCAGATACAGCAGTCTTGATACCTTTGGCACCAGCACGCATTGTTCTCTGGATAGCTTTTTTCTGAGCTGTACGGAAGCTTGCACGCTGTTCCAACTGGTCAGCAATGCTTCTAGCAACCAAACGAGCATCCAAATCTGGATTAGCGATTTCCAGAACTTTTACATAGATGTTCTTTCCACCAGTTAATTTTTCCAGTTTCTTCTTCAAGTTTTCAATGTTTTCACCGTTTGTTCCGATGATCACACCAGGACGAGCTGTACGGATCATGATCTCAACACGGTTTTTAGAACGTTCAATTTCAATTCTTGATACGGAAGCTGCCTTCAGTTCAGCGAATAAGAATTCACGAATTTTAACATCTTCCAGTAAAAGATCGGCATAATCTTTGTCAGCATACCATCTGGATTCCCAGTCACGGATAACACCGACACGCATTCCGATCGGACTAACTTTCTGTCCCATGAGCTACCTCCTTAATCACGCTCGTCAACCACAACAGTGATGTGGCTGGTGCGTTTGTGGATCGCACTTGCAGATCCTTTTGCACGTGGCATGAAGCGTTTCAAAGTTACACCTTCGTTTGCATAACATGCTTTCACGTATAATTTTTCTTCATTCATATCGTTGTTGTTAACGGCATTTGCTACCGCTGACTTCAACACTTTTCCTACAGCTTCCGCAGCTACGTTTGGTGTAAACTTTAAGATTGCGGCAGCTTCTTCAACGTCTTTCCCACGAATCAGATCGATTACAAGGCGAGCTTTTCTAGGTGGGATACGTAATGTCTTTGCGCATGCTTTAACTTCCATTCTACGTTTCCTCCTTATCTCTTAGCTTTCTTGTCATCAGCGCCGTGTCCAGCATATTTGCGGGTTGGCACGAATTCACCAAGCTTGTGTCCTACCATATCTTCTGTAACATAAACAGGCAGATGTTCTTTTCCGTTGTAAACGGCAAATGTATGTTCCACAAACTGAGGGAAAATCGTTGAACGACGTGACCAGGTTTTAATAACTTGTTTTTTACCGGCAGCATTCAGTGCTTCTACCTTCTTCATCAGATGGTCATCACAGAATGGGCCTTTTTTCAAACTACGACTCATTTTTCATTTCCTCCTTTGCCTATTTGCCATTACGACGACGAACGATTAATTTCGTTGACGCTTGTTTTGCTTTACGTGTTTTCACACCCATAGCTTTCTTGCCCCAAGGAGTCATTGGTGATTTACGTCCTACTGGAGTACGTCCTTCACCACCACCATGAGGGTGATCGTTAGGGTTCATAACAGAACCACGAACTGTTGGGCGGATACCTCTCCAACGGTTACGTCCGGCTTTACCGTAGTTAACCAGACTGTGGTCTTCGTTTCCGACAGAACCGATGGTTGCGCGGCAGTTAGACAAAATTTTACGAACTTCTCCAGATACCAAACGAACAGTAGCATACTTTTCTTCGATACCTAAGATCTGTGCAGATGCACCAGCGGAACGAGCCAGCTGACCACCTTTACCAGGTTTTAATTCGATGTTGTGGATGAAAGTTCCTTCTGGGATATCTTTCAGTTCCAATGTGTTACCAACTTTGATGTCGGCACCTTCTCCAGAAACAACTGTCATTCCAACAGTTAATCCTTTAGGAGCAATGATGTAACGCTTTTCACCATCTGCATAGTTTAACAGAGCGATGTTAGCGGAACGGTTTGGATCGTATTCAATTGTTGCAACACGAGCAGGGATACCGTCTTTATTACGTTTAAAGTCGATGATACGGTAAGCACGTTTGTGTCCGCCACCCTGATGACGTGTTGTAATACGTCCGTTGTTATTACGTCCACCTTTACTATTTAAAGGGGCAAGTAATGATTTTTCTGGTTTGTTTGCTGTAATCTCTTCACGAGATAAGCTGGTCATACCACGGCGACCTGGAGTGGTCGGCTTATACTTCTTAATTGGCATGTGTCAATTTCCTCCTTACGCAATATTTATTCAGGAAATAGCGTTCTTCTTCCTGAGCTTATTTAGCTTCTTCTTCGCCAAACAAGTTGATGTCCTGACCTTCTGCAATTTTTACATAGGCTTTGCGGACAGCTTTTGTTTTACCAACGTATTTACCCATTCTTTTTGTTTTAGGCTTTACGTTAACAACATTAACAGCAACTACATCAACACCGAAGATGCTTTCAACAGCTTGTTTTACCAGTGTCTTGTTAGCGCCTTTTCTAACCTCGAAGGTTACCTTGTTGTCTTCGTCCATGTATCTCATCGTTTTTTCTGTGATGATTGGACGGATAATAATGTCTTTATAGTTATCCATTATGCAAGTGCCTCCTCAACATCTTTCACAGCAGCTTCTGTAAAGACGATTTTGTTAGCATTTACGATATCGTAAACATTCAATCCATCAGCAGTCAGCATCATCATGCTAGGGATGTTGCGCATGCTCAGAAATGCATTTTCAAAATCTTCACCTTCAGATACTACAAACAATGTTTTTCTTGGAGCGTTCAGGTTTGCGATGATTTCATTGAAAGCTTTTGTCTTAGGTGCTTCCAATTCAAGCTTATCAACCACGCTCATAGCGTTTTCTGCCACTTTTTCAGATAATACTGATTTCAGTGCCAGACGACGAACTTTTTTGTTCAGCTTGTATGCATAGCTTCTTGGTGTAGGACCGAATACCGTTCCGCCACCTCTCCACTGTGTAGCACGGATGGAACCCTGACGCGCACGTCCTGTTCCCTTCTGACGCCAAGGCTTACGACCGCCACCGCGAACTTCTGTACGGTTTTTGGTGTCGTGTGTTCCCTGACGCATGCTTGCACGCTGCATCACAATGGCATCAAAGATACATTGCTGATTTGGCTCGATGCCAAATACTGTATCGGCAAGAGTAATTTCGTGAAGCTCTTTACCAGCTTGGCTTAATACGACCATCTTAGGCATCTTTTATTCCTCCTCTTTCGTGTAATCTACCAAAGTCACAGGAGCTTTATCGCCCTTAGAACATTTAGCAGTGCGTACCATTACTAATCCACGTTTAGGTCCAGGCACGTTACCTTTAATTAATAAGTAGTTGTTTTCAACATCAACTTTAACAATTGTCAGGTTCTGGTTTGTTGTTCTGTAACCACCTTCCTGACCAGCCATGATTGTTCCTTTCAGAATCTTACCCTGGCGAGATGTAATACCGTTGGTAGCCAAAGAACCAATGTGTCTGTGGTGTCCTGAACCATGGCTCTTAGGACCGATCTTCGCATTGTTACGAACGATCGTACCGTTATATCCTTTACCCTTGCTAGTTCCGATTACATCAACCGTTTCACCAGCAGCGAAGATATCAACTTTAACCTCGTCACCAAGATTTACATCTAATTCGCAATCGCGGATTTCCTGAGCGAAACGCTTAGGAGCCGTGTTAGCTTTTGCAGCATGTCCCTTGCTAGGTTTTGTGCTGCGTGTTTCTTTTACATCTTCAAATCCTAACTGTACAGCTTCGTATCCATCGTTTTCCACTGTCTTTTTCTGTAATACTACGTTTGGTGTAGCTTCAACAACAGTAACCGGAATCAGTGTTCCTTCTTCCGTAAATACCTGTGTCATTCCAAGTTTACGTCCAAGTATACCTTTCATGATGTCACCTCCATTACAGCTTAATTTCGATGTCAACACCACTTGGCAGTTCCAGACGGCTCAATGAGTCGATTGTTTCTGCTGTAGGTCCGACGATCTCAATTAAACGTTTGTGCGTTCTGATCTCGAATTGTTCGCGAGAATCTTTGTATTTGTGTACCGCACGCAGGACTGTTACAACCTGCTTTTCAGTTGGAAGAGGTACTGGTCCAACAATCTTTTTTGCACCGTGAGCTTGTGCTGCCTGAACGATCTTTTCTGCAGAAGCATCCAAGATTCTGTGTTCGTAGGCCTTTAAGCGAATTCTTACGCTATTTTTTGCCATGAATATGTCTCCTTTCGTCTATATCGACTATAGACTCGCTCGATGCGAATTCCCTGACCTCGCCGTCCATGACAACGTTTCTCAGTGGGTCAGCAACCTCGCATGTCATTGCGGTCGTGAGAATATTCTAACACAGTTGAATAGTGAATACAAGCCTTATTTACCGTATTTTTTAACTTTTTTTCAAGGTTTTTTATCATCTTACTTCACATGGTTGCGAGATATAAAATGATAGCGTTTACATGAATTTTCATCCATAAAAGACGGCTATTTTATGATAATTCATGGTCAAAATCGGTAAAAAAACAAAAAAAATCTCCTCCTCTAGAAGCCGCTGTGCCTCTTGAAAAGAAGATTCGATATATTCCAGTAAGATGAAATCGTATTTTTATGTGCACGAAGGCTTTCTATGCAATGCCTTATCCAAAGCTTTCTGTTTATGTCGATGGCACACATCGTAAGTGAAACACTTCTTTATTCTTTATACAGATGATTCGCATTTATTTAAGAAATGGTGATAATTATCCATCAACTGTGCAGCTAAAGATGCTTCTGCTATCTGACGAAGCGCCGCAATCCGCGTTATGCTGCGTGTAAGATACGTACGATAGGCAGCAAGCGGTACCTCTTTCTGCTCACACCAGCGTATCGCATCAATGCCATCACTTTCTATTAGCATACGTTGTAAAGAAATCTTACGGGCTACTTTGGTAACGGCAGGATCATCACCAACCGATGGTCCAATGGTAAACCAGCAATCCAATGCCATATAGTCTTCCAAATAATCATCGCAGGAATACCAATGCACAAGATACGTATTCGGATATTTTCGCAGCAATGATAATGCTTCTTTTTCCATGCCTTTTAGATGTAACAAGATGGGCTTATGTAATTGCTGTCCCAACTGCAGTTGTTTTTCAAAAACTTCCCTCTGCTTTTCCATCGGTGTTTTACACCATACGGAATCTAAACCGATTTCTCCAAGGATCTCTGCTTCTTGCAGAATCGCTAACATCGCTTCCCAAGTTATCGCGTCCGCCTGCCATGGATGAATCCCGGCACTAATTCTAAGCTTTGGATATTGTGCTTGCAGTTCTTTTAGAAAGTGATATTCCTGTGGCGATGCCGCATTTGCTATACCCTCTATCTGATGTTTTTGCATTTCCTTAAAGAACGCTATATCGCTGATATGCAGATGTGCATCATGCATGCGACTCCCCCCTTAATAATGAATAAATTTCTTTTCGCTGTTCGCCTTGTGTAAACAGCCAGTCCCGACTTTTGACTACTTCATGTAAATTGATTTCCTTGACGATAGATGCCGGTGAACCGCCTAAGATCAAGATACGATCTGCCAGATATAAAGCCTCATCAATATCATGTGTTACTAGTAAGGTCGTCTTCTGCAATTCTTTTCGCATCGCTAACAGCCAATCCTGCATATCATTGCGCGTAATGACATCCAAGGCGCCAAAAGGTTCATCTAACAATAGGATATCTGCACTGCAAAGCGCTGTTCGCAAGAATGCTGCTCGTTGTCGCATACCACCGGATAATTCTTTCGGATAGGCATGTTCATAACCAGCCAAACCAAAAGTCGCAAATTCTTTTAACGCTTGTTGCTGCGCTTGCTTTTTGGCATGGTGCAAGCGACCATACAAGGTCACATTTTCTAAGATCGTATGCCAAGGGAGCAGTAAATCGCTTTGTGGCATATAAGCAAAGTGGGAGGATATGCCTTCTACTTTTTCATCATCTACATAGAAACAGCCTTCTGCAGCTTGTAAAACTCCAGCCAAAATATTTAACAGAGTTGATTTCCCACAGCCGCTAGGTCCTATCAATGCCACAAATTCACCTTCTGCCACTTGTAAGCTGACATGTTCCAGTATTTTTTTATTTTCAAAGGCAATTGCCATATCCTCCACACGCAGTTTCATAAGCTCTCCTTATTTTACAAATTCATTTGTATATTGTTCACTAGCTTTGATCTTTTTATCAATCAGTTTATACTCATACATAAAATCGGTGTAATTATCCCACACTTCATCTTTCATGACACCCCATGTTTTGGCATCCTTACGATATTCAGCACTTAAATACTTCTGACTTTCTTTTAAGAATGCGAAATCAGTATCCGGTAAGATCTTCTTCATGATTTCAGCAGATTCTTCAGGATGATCAATGGCATATTCATATCCTTTTTTCACTGCGTTCATAAATTTCTGTACCGTTTCTGGATCTTCCTTCAACATCTTTTCATTTGTGATAATGACCGGTGTATAATAATCCAAACGCTTATCTAAGTCCTTTAATGGCATGTAGTTGACATCATAGCCATCCATGCGGCCCTTGATAACTGCCCAGCCTTCAAATTCCCATTGAATATCCACTTTTTTACCTAATGCCGCAAATCCGCTGCCATCAGCTCCTACCATGGTAAGCTTTTTGAAGTCTGCATTTGCTTTGTTCATGACCGCTTTAATAACCGCTTCCTCACTTGGTGCCTGCCAGCCGGCATACACCTTTCCTTCAAAATCCTTTGGCGATTTGATATTTTCTTTCTTTAAAGAAACAAACCCACTGGTATTATGCTGGATAATGGTCGCAATGGCTTTGATTGGCAACACTTCCTCAGCCGTTCTGGCATAGGTGACATCTTCCTGATAGCTGACACCAAATTCACCTTTATTAGCGGCAACCAATACTGCACTCGTAGAATCATCTCCAGGTTCTATGATGTTGACCTTTAGACCTTCCTCTTTAAAATAACCCTTTTCCTGTGCTACATAAAAGCCCGTGTGATTTGTGTTTGGTACATAGTCCAATACTAAAGTAACTTCTTTTAACTCTTTTTTTACGTTATCTTTTGCAGATCCACAGCCCGCAAGAGATGTAACCATCAACGCAGATAAAGCAAGCAATCCAATCTTTTTCATGTTGTTTTCCTCCCTTCTAGCGTTTATAGGGAAATACGATTCGCTCAAGTAAGGTCACTGCCAAATGTAATAACAGACTCCAGAAGATGATAACGATGACACAGGCAAACACTTTATCTAACATATAACCGTTCTTTACCCGTATCATATAATAACCAAGACCTGCGGATGCACTCAGCCATTCCCCGACGATAGCTCCACCGATACAATAGGTCGCTGACACCTTTAACCCAGAGAAAAGGGCTGTTGCGGCTGCCGGTATCTTGACATACGCATAAACTTGCCACTTTTTCGCGCCAAAGCTTTTCAACAGGTTGATCTGGTTAACATCTACTTGTGCCAATGCATCACAAAAGGCAATTACGATAGGAAAGAAGCACATAAACACGACCATCAATACCTTAGGTGCCATGCCAAAGCCCAGCCAGATGGTAAACAGCGGTCCTAAGACCATCACCGGCACGGTCTGTGTGACAACCAAATGAGGGAAAATGCTATGCTTAAAGTTCTTTGACAGATCCATGCCAATGGCAATCAAGATAGCAGCCACTGTCGCAATCATCAAACCTGTAACAGCTTCCTGCAAGGTCACCATGGAATGCATCCATAATACATCCGCATTCGCAAGCATCGCTTCTACGATCTTACTAGGAGCAGGTAAGATATATAAATCGACATCAAAGATTCTCACACATGCTTCCCAAATACCAAGTGTTACAAAAAGGGTTATGACCGGCATTACGTATTTACGATAACGTTTCATCTTGCACCTTCTTTCCTGCAAATAAAAAACACCTCAAATGAGGCGTAAGCGAACCAATCTAGTATTTCTTTCTTAGATATGACTCCCTACGCTAGCATTAACTAGATCAGGTCATAAGGGACCATCCATAAGGATATCTCAGCCGTAAAGGCGCCCCTGTCATGACAGTATTATTATACTCTATTCTAGGCGAAATGCAATGCCATCGAAATATTTACCTAAATTTATAAGATGGGGCAACTTTTTAATCTTTCCAACTTTATAATCTTTCGTCGTATATTTTTTAATATTATCTATATCACCTAGGGATATCATTGCTATTGTAAAGAGATCCATGTATATCCCCAATAAAAATCATCTACATCACCAAAGAAAAAAGCATTGGTTAGTAAGTGAACGACTGCATCAAGAACTTTTTCCATCTGCATCTATCAGCTTTCCTAAAACAAATGCCTTTTTGCTACTATTTAAATTTTACTGCGGTACCATAAGCAATAACTTCTGCAGCACCACCCATAATGGCACTGGAAGCATAGCGAACATTCACTACAGCATCTGCGCCTAAGTTTTCAGCCTCTTCAACCATACGCTTTGTCGCAAGCGCACGTGCTTCATTCATCATCTCATTGTATGCCTTCAATTCACCGCCAACCAAAGTTTTAAAACTCTGTGAGATGTCCTTGCCGATGTTTTTGGTTTGGATGGTGCTTCCTTTTACCAATCCTAACATGTCGAGTTCTTTTCCTGTAATGTAATCAGTATTTACTAAGATCATCTTCTTCATTGCTCCTTATCTCATGGATGCGTTCCATGACTACATGAATCCATAAAAACAACAGTGCCAGCATAGGAATCCCAATGAGCAGCAGTATTGGCAGTGGTGCTTGTCCCCAAAATAAAAGACATATCCACATGATCATGTAAAAGCAGCCAATAATACCAATGATGATAGGGGCCGCCATTTTCTTTCCCATAATATCACCTAGTTTCTAACTTTATTATGAAACAGATAAAGAGAAAAAGCAAGAGGGGATAGCTATTGAGCAAAGAATTTGCAAAGGGAAATAGACTAGAAAAAAAGAGTGCCGAAGCACTCTTTATCGTTTATAAATTCTGATTACTCGATGATTTCAGTAACGTTTCCAGAACCTACAGTACGTCCACCTTCACGGATTGAGAATTTTGTGTTGTTTTCGATAGCGATTGGAGCGATCAATTCAACAGTCATTTCTACGTTATCCCCAGGCATAACCATGTCAGTTCCTTCTGGCAATGTGATAACACCTGTTACGTCAGTTGTACGGAAGTAGAACTGAGGACGGTAGTTAGATACGAATGGAGTATGACGTCCACCTTCGTCTTTGCTCAATACATAAACCTGAGCTTTGAATTTTGTATGAGGGTGTACAGTTCCTGGTTTAGCAAGAACCTGTCCACGCTGGATCTGATCACGGTTGATACCACGCAGCAATGCACCGATGTTATCTCCAGATTCTGCGAAGTCTAACTGTTTACGGAACATTTCCAGACCAGTGATAACGGTCTTCTGAGTGTCTTTGATACCAACGATTTCAACTTCTTCACCCAATTTAACAACACCACGTTCAACACGGCCAGTAGCAACTGTACCACGTCCAGTGATTGTCATAACGTCTTCTACAGACATCAAGAATGGTTTATCCGTATCACGAACTGGATCAGGGATGAATTCATCAACTGCATCCATCAATTCGTTGATAGCGTCAACATATTTAGGATCTCCTTCAAGAGCCTTTAATGCAGAACCACGGATAACTGGAGCGTTGTCACCGTCAAAACCGTACTCGCTCAGCAGTTCACGTACTTCCATTTCAACAAGGTCAACCAATTCGTCATCGTCAACCATGTCGCATTTGTTCAAGAATACAACGATGTAAGGAACACCTACCTGACGAGCAAGCAAGATGTGCTCACGAGTCTGAGGCATAGGACCATCAGATGCAGCAACAACCAGGATAGCACCATCCATCTGTGCAGCACCAGTGATCATGTTCTTAACGTAGTCAGCGTGACCTGGGCAGTCAACGTGTGCGTAGTGACGTTTGTCAGTCTGATATTCAACGTGTGCAGTGTTGATTGTGATACCACGTTCTTTTTCTTCAGGTGCACCGTCAATCTGGTCATAAGCCTGAGCCTGTGCCATACCTTTAGATGCCAATACATTTGTAATAGCAGCAGTTAAAGTAGTTTTACCGTGGTCAACGTGACCGATAGTTCCGATGTTAACATGTGTTTTGGAACGGTCAAATTTTTCTTTAGCCATTTTAATTTCCTCCTAAATTTATAGATTTCATGTATATTCTAATTCAAAGTTTTTATAAAAGCAACAATTAATTTTCAGAACTGTTGTTTTTAACGATTTTTTCCGCAATGCTCTTAGGAACTTCGCTGTAATGGTCGAATTTCATGGAATAATTTCCACGACCCTGAGTGAAAGAACGAAGATCAGTTACATAACCAAACATTTCAGACAATGGGATATGTGCCTTAACGATGATCGCATTTCCTCTTTCTTCCTGGTCAACGATTGCCCCACGACGTGAGCTAACATCACCCATAACGCTACCTAAGTATTCGTTTGGTGCAGTAACTTCTACCATCATGATTGGTTCCAGAATAACTGGTTTACACTTCTTAGCAGCTGCTTTCAGTGCCATAGAAGCGGCAATCTTATATGCCATTTCACTTGAATCGACATCATGGTAAGAACCATCGAACAATGTTGCTTTGATATCGATTACAGGGTAACCGGCAATAATACCGTTTTCTAATGCATCACGCAGACCTTCTTCGGTAGGTTTGATGTATTCACGAGGAACGCTTCCACCAACGGTAGCGTCAACGAATTCAAATCCTTTGCCTTCTTCCTGAGGTTCAAATTTGATCCATACGTGACCATACTGTCCACGACCACCGGACTGTTTGATGTATTTACCTTCACAATCAGCTGTTTCGCGAATTGTTTCACGGTAAGCAACCATTGGCTGACCAACATTTGCTTCTACCTTGAATTCACGACGCAGACGGTCAACGATGATATCCAGGTGAAGTTCACCAACACCGGCGATAATCGTCTGTCCTGTTTCCTGATCTGTATAAGTTTTGAATGTAGGGTCTTCTTCAGCAAGTTTTGCCAATGCTAAGCCCATCTTATCCTGGTCAGCTTTAGTTTTAGGTTCCAGACTCAATTCGATAACTGGTTCTGGGAATTCCATACTTTCCAAAACGACTGGATCATTTTCAGCACACAGAGAGTCACCTGTTGTCGTTACTTTCAAACCAACGGCAGCAGCGATGTCACCTGCATAAACTTCTTCGATTTCTTTACGAGAGTTTGCATGCATCTGAACGATACGTCCGAAACGCTCTCTCTTACCTTTGGTAGAGTTCAATACATAGCTTCCCGATTTTGCTGTACCGGAGTATACACGGAAGTAAGATAACTTACCTACGAATGGGTCCGTAGCAATCTTAAATGCTAATGCAGAGAATGGTTCATCATCACTTGCGTGACGCTCTACTTCACTACCATCTTCCAATGTACCCTTGATAGCAGGGATATCTAATGGAGAAGGCAGATAATCAACAACTGCATCCAGAACCATCTGAACACCTTTGTTCTTATATGCAGAACCACACAATACTGGGAAGAAGTCACCCTTACATACCGCAATACGCAGTACACGTTTGATTTCTTCAACGCTTGGTTCTTCACCTTCCAGAACCTGCATCATGAATTCTTCATCGTAATCAGCCAGATATTCCAGCAATTTTGCACGATATTCTTCTGTCAGATCTTTCAGATCTTCAGGAATTTCTTCAATCTTGATGTCAGTTCCTAAGTCGTTTGTATAAATTTCAGCTTTACGCTCGATGATATCTACGATTCCAGAGAATGTAGATTCAGCACCGATTGGCAGCTGGATTGGGCAAGATTTTGCCCCTAAACGATCAACGATCGTCTTGCAGGACATCAGGAAATCAGCTCCTGTTGCGTCCATTTTGTTACAGAATACGATTCTTGGTACGCCATAAGTCGTTGCCTGACGCCAAACGGTTTCCGTCTGAGGTTCTACACCGGCTTTTGCATCCAATACTGTTACCGCACCATCAAGTACACGCAATGAACGTTCAACTTCAACTGTGAAGTCTACGTGGCCCGGAGTGTCAATGATGTTAATACGGTGACCCTTCCATGCTGCTGTTGTGGCAGCGGAAGTAATGGTGATACCACGTTCCTGTTCCTGTGCCATCCAGTCCATCGTTGAAGCACCATCGTGGGTTTCACCGATTTTATGGTTAACACCTGTATAATACAGGATACGTTCTGTTGTTGTAGTTTTACCAGCATCGATATGAGCCATGATACCAATGTTACGAGTCTTTTCTAATGAATACTGACGTGGCATAATGAACTCCTTTCTTACCAGCGGTAGTGAGCAAATGCCTTGTTCGCTTCTGCCATCTTATGAGTATCCTCACGTTTTTTCACAGATGCACCGCTTCCGTTAGCAGCGTCCATGATTTCAGCAGCAAGTCTTTGCTCCATAGTTTTTTCACTACGCAGACGAGCGTAGTTAACGATCCAACGCAGACCTAAAGTCAAACGTCTTTCAGCAGATACTTCTACTGGGACCTGGTAGTTTGCACCACCTACACGACGAACTTTCAGTTCCAATAATGGCATAACGTTTTCTAAAGCTTTTTCGAAAACTTCCATTGGTTTTTCATTTGTTTTTACTTCAATAATATCAAACGCGTTGTACAGAATCTTCTGAGCAACCCCTCTTTTACCATCAATCATGATTTTGTTGATCAAACGAGTGACCAGCTTGGAGTTGTAGATAGGATCTACTAATACATCACGTTTTGCTACATGTCCTTTTCTAGGCATTGAAATTTCCTCCTTTCACAATTGACTATTTCTTTTTCGCTTCTTTTGGTTTTTTAGCACCATACAGAGAACGGCTCTGGTTACGGTTAGCAACACCGGCACAGTCCAAAGTACCACGAATGATGTGATAACGAACACCTGGTAAGTCCTTAACACGACCTCCACGGATCATTACAACACTATGCTCCTGTAAGTTATGTCCGATTCCTGGGATGTAAGCTGTAACTTCCATACCGTTGCTCAGACGAACACGGGCATATTTACGCAACGCAGAGTTTGGTTTCTTAGGTGTCATGGTACCAACACGGGTACATACACCACGTTTCTGAGGTGCGCTCAGGTTAGTAGGACGTCTTTTCAATGAGTTATATCCTCTATTCAGAGCAGGTGACTTAGAAACGTTCACGCTCTGTTCACGACCTTTACGAATTAATTGGTTAATTGTTGGCATAATATCCTCCTTTCGCAAACACACATTTCCGGGTGTGTCATTTTGAAGTGTAAATTTAGTTCCCGCTGTTGGGGAACCCTAAAAATCCACTTGCCTATCTATCTTAAATCAACTGAAATCGGATGTCAACACCTTTTTTCTATTTTCTTTGAAAAATGCCCATTCTTTTAGTATAATGACAACGGTATGATTACATACAGGAAAGAGGAAGTTTATTTATGGCTTACAAAATCGCTTTTTTTGACATGGATGGGACCATGTATCAAACAGAAAACGACATTATTCAACAGGCAAATCTGGATGCACTGCGCAAGTTAAAAGAACAAGGCGTGCTGGTATGTGCAGCTACCGGAAGACCTTTGAATCAGATGCACCTGATCTTAGAACGCATCCCCTATTTTGATTATATGGTATTGATCAATGGCGGTTATGTGTTGGATGCACAACAAAATCTGTTATTTGAAAATCCCTTAGCAAGGGAAACCACACAGGATATCGTTGACTGGTGCGAGGAACAACAGAATGGCTTGATGTTTCATTTTGGCGATGCATCGTATATTTACGACAGCTTTTATCCATTATATGACTTTTGCAGAGATCATCATGTATTGGATTATTTATTCTATGATGAAAACCGCAGTTATCACAAACGTCATAATGCATATAATTCTGTCATTATGACAAAGAATCAGCGTGCATTGGATACTTTCTTAAAGCAGCACCCGATGCTGCGCAGTGATCTGATTGAAGTAGCTGAAGATCATTTCTGTTACGATGTCTTCAATGCAAATAATGATAAATTTGTTGGCATTTCTCAGGTATTGCGAAAGGAGAACCTCACTTGGGAGGAATGTGTCTGCTTTGGTGATAGTACAAATGATATTAAGATGCTGGAAATGGCAGGGATGGGCGTTGCCATGGGGACTGCCAGTGATTATGTGAAATCCTTCGCGGATATGGTTACCGCTTCTGTCTATGAGGAAGGCGTTGCCAAAGGGTTAAAGAAAATTTTTCAATTCTAAGACACTGCCTTATATTGATGCAGGTGGCACAACTTGTATTATCGCAAACACTTGCTGTTACCATTAAGAAGGCTTATGAAAAGGATAGCGCCAGATGCGTATTGTCGGGCACTATCCTTTTTTATTCAGTAAGATGTCATTACTTATTGCTTTGGAAAATATAAATAGAGGAAGAAAAGCAACTGTATGATGTATGATGATTTTAATATAGGTTATGCATTAGAATAAGCGTTATTCCTGTGCGGCAGCAGCACTAGCTGCTGTTTTATTTAGGAAAGGCAAAGCACCAAGAATACTGCCAATAGCTCCTGGAAGTACCCAACCTAAGCCCAACTCATAAAATGGCAATTCTCTTACCCAAACACTCACACTGCCTAAAGATAAACCGGCTGTGTCTAAGCCATATAAAAATGCAACAATAAAGGTAAATCCCATGCCAACGATATAAACACTTTTACGATGTTTAATAAAGCGGCGCATAAAAGATAACAAAATCAGCGTAACCGTAACAGGATAAATAATTAATAATATTGGTAATGCGATTTTAATAAGCTGACTCAAACCGACATTCGATATCACAAAACTGAATAAACAGACAAAAGCAGCAATTTTCTTATAAGAAACACGTGGCAATAATGTCTGAAAATAATCAGAAAAGGAAGTTGTCAAACCTATGGCAGTGGTAAGACAGGCAAATAAAACAGCAATTCCCAAAATGATACCTCCAACACTGCCAAATAAATGATTAGTCACTGCATGCAGCAAGCTACCACCATTTTCAAATGGTGTAATCGTCATAGCTCCCACATAGGTCAGCATAAAATAAACGATACCTAAAAAAGCCGCAGCACCTAATCCACATAAAATGGTATATTTCGCAATTGCTTTTTTATCACTGACACCATATCCACGAACTGCTGTTATTACTAAGATAGCAAAGGCCAGCCCTGCCGGTCCATCTAATGCATTATATCCCTCAATCATACCTTGAAAAAATGGTATATCCACATAAGCTCCCTTCGCTTGTGTCATCGTTCCAAAAGCTAAGGGTTCTTGTGATTGCGGATACAATAAGGTTGCGATAAAGATAGCGAAGATACTGATCAGTAATACAGGCGTCAAATATTTTCCAACGACATCGACGATTTTACTAGGATTAGAACTTAAATAATAGGTCAATCCAAAAAATATCGCCGTAAACAAAAAGGAAAACAGCATTCGATTATTATTTCCAAGATAAGGCAATGCCGCTATTTCAAAAGATACACTTCCTGTTCTTGGCAAGGCAAATAAAGGGCCTATTAACATATACACACAGATAGACAAAAATAATGCAAATTTAGGGCTTACCAATTTACCTAAGTCACTCATAGAATTACCAACCAGGACAACAGCAGTAACTCCTAATATGGCAATTCCAGCATCGGTCAGAATAAAACCAGCCAAAGCCGCAAGATAGCTTGTTCCTGCTAATTGTCCCATGGCAGGTGGAAAAATCATATTACCAGCTCCAAAGAATATGGCAAACAGCATCATAGATACCGTTATTATTTGACGAAAAGTTAATGTTTTCATAATTCTTCTCCTTATGACATGCCTATACATGATAACGAAACCAAGTACAATTTGCAATCCCTACATGTAAAAAGATGCGTGATCGTAACTATCTTTTGCATTCTATTGCAAAAATAATTAGATACACACATCTATTATCTTCTAACAGCATTTCAAAATAGATTTCATACGGTAATCTACATGAGTATTCTTATGTTCCTATTTATGTGCTTACCATCCGAATCACAGTCTGTTGTCTATAAGGATTATTTCAGTTATTCTCCATATATACGAAAACCATGGCGCCCATTTCGTTTTCTTGCATACATTGCTTCATCTGCTTTTTGATATAGTGTCATAAAATTATCGCCATGTTCCGGCGCCAAACAAGCTCCCAAACTGGCACTGATCGTTATGCCATCTACATTAAAACTAAGAGCATCGCTTAATTGCTGAAGTTTTTTACGCAAAGCTTCTCGATTGCAAATATCCTTTAAAAATAAGATATATTCATCACCGCCAATACGTGCACACAAGTCATGTGAACGCATTAAGCCGCGTAAGATTTGCGCTACATCACGTAATACTTCATCTCCCTGCATATGCCCCAATTTATCATTTAGCTGTTTGAAATTATCCAGATCCAACATGATCAAAGCATGCAGTTCCTCCTCCTGTTCCTGCAAAATATAATCTACTTTTTCTGCAATTGTCTTACGATTTAACAATCCTGTCAATGAATCACTCTCTAACTCCAACTGCACTTCTAATTCTCGACACTTGATTTTATCAATATCTTGAATCAAAACGAATGCCTTAATATGCTTTGTATAAGGATCTTCCATTAATTGTATTTCCGCTTTAGCCCAATAAATATGTTTTTTTACATCATAACGGCGATGCTCGCAAGTCACGACAAACTTTTTTTGATAGTAACAAGATAACAGATATTGGCGATCAAAGATGGTGAGGTATTTTTTGCGATCTTTTGCATAAACAAAGTTATTTGCCGCATATTGCGCGACAAAAGTAAAAGAACGACGTTTCGCAAATGGAATTTCAGGTATCACCGTGCTTTCCATCACCTCAAGCTGATCTTTGGTAATATCATATTCATAATAAGCAATCGCATTTGCCTTTTGATTTTCAAATATCTGTATCCATCGTTGGTAAGACAACTCCTGATCATATTCTTCCGTATAATCTTCATATGAAATGATAGATGTAACCGGATGTTTTTCCTTATCATATGTTAAAAAGTAATGTGCTTTTATCCATGCATAATCATCTCTGTCTTTTACACGCAATTTAAACATAGCACTTCCTTGTGGCACACCTTCCAGCATTGCATGATAGAACCGCATATATTCCTCTAAGCTTTCCTTTGCGACTAAATTCATGTTTTGCACACATTCGGGGACATTTTTAACTTCTGTATAATCCCCCAATACACGATCATCTGGGTCTCCCATAGACAATGTCTTTGTAGGAATATGATACCGCAACAATGTCTTATTCAACTGTTTCATCGCAATTCGATATTCCTGTTCACTGATACGTAATCTATCCTCAATCAGTTTGCGATCCGTGATATCAAAAACAGCTCCAAAGATATCATTACCTTCATACGCATAACGACATAACACCCATATAATAGAGCCATCTTTCTTAATACAACGATTTTCCTCCTCAAAATAATACGTATCAGAAGCGGTAATTTTATGACTTCTTATATCTTTTAGAAGTTGCATAAATTCATCAGGTAATACAATCTGTTGAATGTCTGAAATAGCATCCGTAGGATCATATCCAAAAGTCTTATTAAAATAAAGATTATGATAAAGTAGTGTCATACTCTCATCCAATGCCGCCTTAAATAAGCCACAAGGGATATTATTCGTTAATTTTTTATTTTGTAGACGATCATAGTTTTGTTTCATTTCAATGGCGAGGATATCATCAATATTCGTCATCAGAAACATTTGCCCAGTAGTTATGGTCGATATCTTTTGTAGACGATAATATGCATGATGATTTGTTGTTTTTACCAACTGCAAATCAAAAGCTGTTTGTTTTGTATGTGACCAATCACAGAACTGCGAATAATTCACCACAACGTTCTTCATCCTGTTGGTAGAGGGTAATCCTGTTTCACGTTGCATGTAAGATGATAAATATAATATTTCATTTTCTCTATCTACAGCACCCGCATACTTCAGAATTTCCATTTGATGCAATATATCTGTTGAAATTGACATCATTGGCACTTCCCTTCATATAACTTGTGCATTATAACACATTAAAAATAGAAAAAGGAATTTCTAAAACGATTTCTGTATAAGATAAAATGATGATATGTAATCACGACTGTTCATCTTGCTTTTTTTATGCTTCATACAAAATATTAGAAATATCGAACTGTCAATAAAGGCCTTGCACTACGTTTTCCTCAAAATGGAAAGGGGTCCTTTTATGAGGAAAATATTTGGCTTTCTTTCTCGGCTTTCTATCTCTATATAGAAAAAAACCTGTCCTTCTCAGAACAGGTCTTCCTACCTGGCAAC
>NZ_JAJCPX010000034.1:0-33988 GCF_020563125.1 Longicatena sp. 210702-DFI.1.196
TAAACCCCATGATAATTTAGAGGCAGGTTTTATCCCCACGATAATTTAAATATCCACTTTTTAAAAGAATCGCTATCGATTCTTTTTTTCTGTCCTTATCTATATTATAATGAAACAGGTGATAACATGTATCGTTTAAAAGAAGATCATATGGATGAATTTGAAATCAAAAAAAGTCGTTTCCTATGTTACCTTCATCGTTGTAACAGTGAAGAAGAGGCAAAGACTTTTATTAACAAGATAAAAAAAGAACACCCTAATGCCAGACATCATTGTTATGCCTTTATCATAGGTGAACAAAATGAAATACAACGCAGTAATGATGACGGAGAACCTGCCGGTACAGCAGGTGTGCCCATGTTAGAATGTTTGATGAAACATCAGATGCAAGATATCGTAGCAGTTACCGTACGTTATTTCGGCGGTATCAAATTAGGGGCAGGCGGATTGATACGTGCGTATGCAAAAAGTGTATCGCATGCGCTTGAAAGTGCTTGTCTTACCCGTAAACAGAAAATGTTCGTATATACCTTACATTTTCCATATCATCTCATTGGTAAGATGGATTATCTTTTCCGTTCTCACAATATCGAGGTATCTGATAAGCAATATCAAGAAGATGCTGTTTATACGTATTTATGTGAGCAGCCCTTAGATGATGAAATTTCAGAAATCACCAATGGCGCTTATCTTCCCGTCTTTATCAAAGAATGTATAATAGATGTAGCATTACAAGGTGTAAAAACCAATCTAACAGATTCCTGAGTCTGGATCTTTACATGTTTTCAAATTATGGTGCTTAACATTCCTTATATATATAAAACGTAAATTATTTCTTCTATTTAAAAAAGTTTCCCTTAGATTCTTTTTCATAACAATGAATAAAATTCAATAAAAAGCGCTGTGCTAATGATGCTGGGGCAATCGCTTTAAGTGCTTCATCAAAAGAATACCACTTAGCCTCATCTATCTCCCAATCTGATATGTCTGCCAAAGATGTACTATCTAATAGAACTGCAAAACTTAGCATCAAAGTGTTTGTCTTTTCAAAATATTCACTTTTCAAATAGCGATACGCAACAACCCTTCTGCCTATCTCTTCTGTCATCTCGCGGCACACCGCATCTTCAACACTTTCTTTTTGATTCACATAGCCAGCCACCAAAACATTACGCTGTTCACCATATTGTTGAATCAAAAGTATTTGCTTTTCATCCGGTGATAATGCCACCAGGGATACAGCTGTATTAAATTGCGGAAATATGTATTTCTGACAAGTCGTGCAATATGGAATGCAACCCTCATGTTCATGTTTTTTCATAATTAATGCGTTACCGCATGTACTGCAAAATTTCATAGACATCCTTCCTTCCATCATTATTATAGCCATAATAACAGTAAAAGAAACCTTCACAGGTTTCTTTAATGCATATCCTTCACCATTTTCCACAATTCACTATAAGATACAAAACCAATGGCATCACATTTTTCCTTAGCCACCTGACGCTGTTTCTTTACATTACCTTCATGCACACGGTTCAAATTGTTTTTATCCATCATGTATTGCACATAAGAGAATTTCTTCAATAAGAACCATTTCGCAATGATTTCATTAATTGTTTTTTCACGGTTTTTACTTTCTTCTAACAGTTTTTGTAAATGTTCCTGTTGCCAGGCTCCCATTTCTTTCGCCATTTCATACATCTCATCATAGTTCTCAAATACCTTACTGTCAAGACGTCTTTGAACGATACCGGCTTTCTGATTCTGCATAAAGAATGCAATCACATTTTCCATCATGCGCTCAATCGTATCTTTATTCACTGACATCGCAATGATTTCATTTCGTGTTCCCTCGTATTCATTTTCCGGTTCACTCATTACATAGTACAATGCCTTAGCAATGACATATTCTTCCTTATCTCCTAATGTTAAAATTACGGCCTTTTGATAATCATCAAATTTTCCATATACTACATATGGACAACAAATCGTTCCATGCGGCAACTTAAATGAATCTTTGTAGCGAATGATCTGATTGGCAATTGCCTCTTTATTAATATTCAAGTGCAAATCTACTGCAACTTTCAGATTATGATCCTCTTCAAAGAGTGCTTCTAATACCTCACGTACTTCTTCCTTCCCCTCATCAGCCTCAATGATGGAAAGGTAATCCTCTAGGAATCCATTAAACGTACAAATTCCTTCACCACTTTCACGAATGTCTTTAACCCCATTCAAAATATCATAAATAGCCATAGTTCTCCTCCTTTCCCAGTCGTATTTTACATTTGAAGATCAATGGAACTATGTTGTCTGATGATACAATACTACATCTATAATTTATGAAAAAGTAAATTCATATATTCGTTAAAATCGTATAGAAAGGTATATCTATCTTCATTTTACAACGTTTTTTTTATTTTTCAACCAAAATTTAAGCGTTTTCATAAATATGTGACATAAACTTAAGTTACTTAATAATATTGCAAAACCGTAAAGATGTGTATTGTACTATTATGGACAAGGTAAAATTAACACCATTTGCTTTAACCCTAGGTTTATGTAAGCTTAACTCAGCCTATAATAAATTTCCACCAGCTAAGCTGGTGGTTTTTACGTAATCGCCCCAAGGGGCTCAGATTCAGGCTACGCTTACCAGCGTAACAATACGGTCTGGCATTTGCATTTCTATTTCTTATTACCCGTAAACGGGTCTTCTATATCCAGTGTCAATTGTTCACTTAGTTCATCTTCTTTTAATTGATTTTTTATATATGCTTCAATTACTTTGTCATTCTTTCCTGCTGTATCTACATGATATCCTCTACACCAAAATGATCGATTCCTATATTTGTATTTCATATTCCCCCATTTCTGATAGATCATAATATTACTTTTCCCTTTCAGAAATCCCATAAATCCTGATACGCCAAACTTTACAAAGGGCGAAAACAGAATGTGAAACGGGCTGCTGACAACAAACGGCGGTATGCTCCCAAAGAGGGCAGCATACCGCCTGTTTTGTTGTCAGGGGTTTCCAAAGGGGCTTGCCCTTTGGCACACGACTTTGCTTGCAAAGTGTAGTGTGTTATACGCTCTGTCGGCGTTGCCGTGAACGTTGCCGCCGAGGAGAGCAAGGGCATTTGAAGCGGCAGGAAAACAGGACTGTGATTGCGTGGCGTGAAGCCGCAAGCGCAGGACTGGTTTCATCAGCAGACAGGGCGTATATGAAAAATATTTCCTCAAAATAGAACTAAGAAAATATCAGTTTTTTTATGTAAGTTCAATTCGAGGTTTTTTACGTAGCGTATCTTCATTCCAAGAACTCAAAATATTCGAACTAAGTTTCTGCATCTTTTTTAGTTCTCTTGAAGCCTTATAAATATCCGTATCAAGATATATTTGCGGTAATATTGTAACATTCGTTTGTTGTTTCAATGCTAACGGATTTTCGCTATTACCTTTAAGAAGTTTAACATATTCGCCAAATATTGCAGGACAGTTCTTCTCCAATAAGGCAGGAATGGACGGATATACAATTTTGTTAATTATATCACTGGCCCAATATCCCGTTATTGATAAGTCAACTGGGTTTACATATATGTGATTATAAAAGTCAATGTCAATTATGCTCCCATGAATCGTGCCTACTCCACCAATTCTTTTTACTATATCTGCAACTCGTTTTTGAAATGAAGTAAACTTGTCAAGCGGCGTTTTTATTGTAGAAATCATAGCGTCCATATTATCATAATAATACTGAATATCTGGAATTTCCAACTTTTTCATAGCACCGCCATTAAGTATGGTAAGGCTACCATTTCTTGATTGATGAATAAAACAGTAATACCCCTTCTTTTTCAGCATATAAAGTACATTTACTTCTCGCTGAAATGTTATGGATATATTCTTTCCTCGGTAGAAGTCATTGTACTGCTCACTTGTAACCTCAAATATGCCATCCTCATAATCGGAAAAACAGTCATAATCGTTATCAATTAAAAAAGTTTTCAAATGAGGATCCTCACTATGGTATCCCACTTGATTGTCCGAATAGACTCTGTACTCACCATCATCATAGAAGAAATTCCTGTGGGTATGTCCACTTACATAAACATAGTTTTTGTCAGGCTCCGCTTCTCTGCACCAATCTTTTTTAGGCGTATGTGTTAAAATAATCGTGTTCTTATTTATTAGAATGGGGCGCAAACGATTATACAAATCTTCAAAAATTTTAGATTCTTTTATTTCAGTAGTCCTGTCCACAGTCATTCGATAAATGCCGTTATCGGCATTAAATTCCATATTATATCCCGAAAATCCCGATCCGCCGAGAATTACATATCTTGCACTTCGCAAGCGATCAGCAATTTGCGTTTTATTCATTTGGCACAAATCATGATATTTAATCAGGTGTGTTCCTGTGTTCGGATCAGCAAGTAAACCGCAATCTTCTTTGTAAAGAAGATCGTTATGAAGTAAATACATACCATATTCTTCTAAAATAGTTCGATACTTTGAAACGATTTGTTCTATTTGAAAGCCCGGAAAACTCCATAACTCATGATTTCCAAGCGTAAACACAATCTGTGTTTTCCGACGTAATGTTTTGGAAAGAATCTTTACAAATAACTGAAATATTCCAATATCTGATGCTACATCACCGTCAATCAATAATAATCTTCCTGCTTCATTAGCAATAGTATTAACTATTCTTTGAATCACATATATAATATCTTCTTTTGAACGACAGCCTGCATTTTGTATTCTGTGCATAAGATGAAGATCTGAAATATAGTGAACTCTTTGGCATTTGTTATCAAAAGCCAGATCAAAATTTGATAAGTCTCGCCCCGCTACTTCTGATACCAAATCTCTTGAAGATTGAAGAACTAAAGCAGTTTTAGATTCATTTTTTTCAATACACTCAAAGGATTCTATGACGTTCAAGTTGATCACATAAGTATCATATTGTAGGCCAAACTTTTCACATAAGCTGCTTTTCATTTTTGCGCCTGTAAAGTCAATAAAATCCCACTGAGCTAAATTGTCAAGCCCATCACAAAAAAGCAAATCTGCATTAGATAGGTTTCCTTTAAGAAAAACAACAAAATCAAAAAAATACTTAAATGTATGATTATATTCTTTAAGTATGCTACCAGATTTGTTGAGCCACTTCTGAACTACATAAAATTTCCCATCATGATAGTATTTTTTTACAGAATATGTGACTTCCATATCTGCATGAATCGGAAGCTTTGTTGTTTCATCAACGATATACCTGAAAAAATTCTCATTACATTCAAGTGCGCCTGATAAATCGCAATATGTTAAATCCCTATTTCGATAATCAATAAACTCATCAAACGTTTCAAAATATCTACAAATTGTCGTGATTGGAAAATATTCATTACCTTTTTGATATCCTTTAATTTCTTCGCAATAGTAGTGCGTTTTCTTGTCAAAAAATGCTTTTGAATAAAAATCAATCTCTCCCTCTTTCAAGAGACGAATATACTCTTTTAATTTCTTCTTATGCTTATATATTGTCCCCTTTGCTCCTGAAGAGTAATTGAATGATTGCATAACATCGTCAGAATCATATATTGAACATAAAGCATTTATCATTTTGTATTCAGGATAAGCACCGGAGGACATATACTCCATAATAATAGAGAAGCGTTGTTTATCCTTGACATCTGCGAAAATATACTGAAAAAAGAAAAAGCTGACATCAACAATGGAAGCAATCTTAGATTTTTTATAATTTCCCACGACTTTTACTAATTCATCATAGCTACTACAATTGTTAAATTTTTTGCTCCACTGTTGACAATATTTATGAATTAGCTTTCCTTCCTCATAATTCTTTTTTTCTTCGTTTGATAATGACAACGAATAATCGTCTATTGTATCTTCGATAAACGCTTTTCTTGCCATTAAGGTTTTTGCGTTATTTTTTTTAGAAATAGATATTCTCGAAAAAGGGCAAAATGTATAGCAAGCATCATCATAAATATCCCCATTTAAGAAGTCAAAATAAGAATCAAAATTATCAAACGATAGAAAAACGCCTCTTTTTTGTTCCACACCATCTGCGTCCAAATAAATTAGCGTTTCTTCAACGAAGAAAGAATTAGAAATAATGTCAAATCCTCTTTTCCCTGTTATGCGAAAACCTGCTTTTCGTTCAAAAGTTACAAGCTGAATATCGTTCTTATATTCTTCTGGGACATCAAAAACCCGAATTTCTTTTTTCTTTAATTGTCTGATTATTTTCTTTATTTCTGATTGTGCCACACTATTTTCCTCCTTTCTCTGCCTGCTCAATCATCTTTTTCGCCAGCTTTTGAAACAGGTCGGCGGCCTCCTCGTCCATCGGCGCAAGTTGTCCGATCTGTCCGGCAATCATTGCTGTTACATCATCAACGGAAATCGGTTTTTGTTTCTGTTCTACCAATGCGTCCCGAAAAGTCTGGAACATGGCGGCGGTCACAGCTTCCCCCGGCTGTTCCCCGTTGTCAATGTCTTTCTTAATATCCCGCAGGATAGCAAGGAACATGCTCTTGATTTTCTCAATCTCCGCTTCGTGTTCCCCTATCTTCTGGGCATTCAAAAGCTGTAAATCCTGCCTTGCGTCTGCCCGGTGTTCCGGGTGTTCTTTCATCAGGTTGGACAAAGAAGCCGTTGCAATCTCGATTAGCTGGTTTCTTGCTGTTATCTCCTTTGCAGCCGTATCCTGAAAATAAATCCGTATCAAATCTATCAGCTTCGGAAAGTTCTTGTGTTCCAAAAGGCGGTTAAGGATTTGCACATCGACTGCGCCCGTCACAAGCCCCCTCACGGCTCCCTCGGATAAGCCCAATTCGGAAATATCGTAGCTTTTACGGACGCTCACGGTGGACAAGCCCAGTATGTAGTCCGTTGATACCTTAAATTCCTTTGCCACGCCTATGAGAATATCACTGCTGACCGTTCTTGTTTCGCCGCTGACAATCCGGCTCAACTGAGAAGCAGAAACGCCTATCTTTTCCGCAAGTTCCTTTTGTGTGATGTGGTTTCCGTTACATAAATCGGAAATCCGCTGTCCGGGTGTTCCGGGTAGAGCCATAGACACGCACCTCCTCCGCAGATTTCCATTATACAGCAAAATTGCAAAAATGCAATTCTCGCAAAATTCCGGGGATTACATTTTTTTCGTGTAGACTTAGGGTAGTTCATCGATGGACAGCAACTTGAAAACAGAATGACCGTCCGAAAAGGAATATCCGGCGGGGGAAGCACCGCAAGGAACCGACTTCTGGACACTTTGTCCAGAGATCACTTCGGGACAAGTTGACCCGAAGCTGTGGGGAGCGTACCAACACCGGAAATCCTTTCGGGGAGAACGGCAACGGCGGGAGTGCTGTAACTGTGAGGACGGCAACTGCATTGTCCTTGACGATGGAGACACCTGCACCTGCCCTCAGATGATTTCTTTCTCGGTCTGCTGTAAATGGTTTCGGTGGGCGGTCTTGCCCCTTGCCGGGACGTTGGAAGCAGAGATTTACCGGGATAGGGACTTGAAACGCTGTACAGTCTGCGGCGGCGTGTTCATCCAAAAATCCAACCGGGCTAAATACTGCCCCGGCTGCGCCGCCAAAGTTCACAGGCGGCAGAAAACAGAAAATGAACGGAAAAGGAGGTCTGCTGTGGACAGTTAAGAGCGAAAAAAGCCTTGATTTACAAGGCTTCGCAAGCCCTAAACCGGGGCGGGTGGTATAAAGTATCGCCCACTCCGGAAAATAGGTTTTTAACCGTCCATAAAATACGCTATGACAAGCACGATTTATATTCATCAGCCGGAAAAGGCGTTCAGCTTCACCCGGCTCCCGAATTTCCTCTTTGAAGCACCTACATTCCAGCCTCTGTCCAACGAAGCTAAACTACTGTATGCCTTTATCCTGCGGCGGGCGGAGTTGTCCCGTAAAAATGGGTGGGCGGACGAGTACGGGCGCATTTACCTGTACTATCCCATCTGTGAGGTGGTGGACTTGCTCCACTGTGGGCGGCAGAAAGCCGTCAACACCCTGCGGGAGTTACAGTATGCGGAGTTGATTGACATTAAGAAACAGGGCTGTGGAAAACCCAACTGTATTTACCCGAAATCCTATGAAGCGGTTTCAAACGCTGACTTCAAGAAATCCGATTTTGGAACGCCCAAGGTCTGAAAACCATATCCGACAAGTTCGATAATCAATCCTCTTGAAGTACGGAAACTGGACGGTATATAGAAATACAAAGATTAAAAATATTTTATTTATATCCATTTCATTCCAATCCTATCAGAGATCGTTTTGGCGGGATTTTCCCTGTAGAAAACCCATCGGAAAGGAATGGAACGGGGAAAGGAGGAGAATGGCACAACACGCAATCTTGCGTTTTGAGAAGCACAAGGGCAACCCGGCAAGGCCGCTGGAAGCCCATCACGAAAGACAGAAAGAACAATACGCCAGCAATCCCGACATTGACACCAGCCGGAGTAAATACAACTTCCATATCGTCAAGCGGTCGGGACGCTATTACCACTTCATTCAGAGCCGTATTGAACAGTCGGGGTGCCGCACCCGAAAGGACAGCACCCGGTTTGTCGATACGCTCATCACCGCCAGCCCGGTGTTTTTCAAGAGAAAATCCCCAAAGGAGATACAGGCGTTTTCCCAGAGGGCGGCAGAGTTTTTGATCGGGCGGGTAGGCCGGGAAAATATCGTGTCGGCGGTGGTACACATGGACGAGAAAACGCCCCACCTGCATTTGACCTTTGTGCCGCTGATAAAGGACAACCGCCTGTGCGCTAAGGAGAAACCTCTCCCCGGTGTTCACGCCGGAGCAGGAAGCGGCCAAACGCCGGGAACTGGAACAACAGCTTTATGAGGTGTTCCGCAAGTACACCGACAGACGGCAGAATGAGGAAGCCAGGGCGTAAGGTTTTCCGAAGCCATCGTTGATTTGCGGGGCTGCTGGCGGCATAATAGAAGTGTCAGCAGCTCCGTTTCTTTTTAAGAAAACATTTCATTCTTTTGAATTTTTTTCATATACTAGAATAAACCATAAGAGGATATCTTAAATCTTCTTAACATTCCCCATTTACATTCAGTTTCATGATATTCTTTATTTACTAAATACCATTATCGGTTTAAAATATAAGTATTATACAGAAAAAGGGTGATGAAATGAAACAAGAATTATTACTTTCCCTTCTGGAAACAAATGCCCGTTACTCCACAAGAGATTTAGCTGACATTTTACTGGAAGATGAAGACAGTGTCATTCATACCATGAATGAACTTGAGAAAAAGAAAATTATATGTGGGTATCATACCATTATCAATTGGGATAAAACAAACCGTGATAAAGTCATGGCAATGATCGAGGTAGAAGTATCACCGGAACGCGATTATGGCTATGATCGTATCGCCAGAAATATTTATCGTTATCCGGAAGTCGATACAATGTATCTGATGAGCGGAAAGAGCGAGTTTATCGTCATAATTTATGGCAAGACCATGCAGGAAGTTTCTAATTTTGTCGGCTCAAAATTAGCGACGACTGACCATGTCACATCCACATCGACATTTTTCGTATTAAAAGAATACAAAGTTAACGGCGTTGTCTTTGGTGATGAAGAAAAACCTGAAGAAAGATTGGTTGTAACACCATAATGCAATACGAAAATTTCTTAAGTAAAAAAGTACAGGAAATTAAACCTAGCGGTATCCGTAAATTTTTTGATTTAGCGAGTGAAATGGAAGGTGTCATCTCTCTGGGTGTTGGAGAACCTGATTTTGATACCCCATGGCATATTCGTGAAGCTGCTATATATTCTATTGAAAGTGGAAAAACGCATTATACAGCGAATCAGGGACTGCTGGAATTAAGAGAAGAAATCTGTGCTTATCAAAAACGCCGTTTTCATTTAGATTATGATCCCGTTCATAACGTCATCATCACCGTTGGCGGAAGTGAAGGTATCGACATTGCCATGCGAGCGATAGTGAATCCTGGCGATGAAGTCATTTTGATGGAGCCAAGTTATGTTGCCTATACCCCAAGTGTACAGTTAACCGGAGCCATACCGGTGCATGTAAAATTGGAACACGAAGAACAGTTTAAACTAACACCGGAAAAGTTAGAGGCTGCCATTACGCCAAAGACGAAAGCAATCTTGCTGAATTTCCCAAGTAATCCTACCGGTGGTGTCATGACGAAGGAAGATTATGCGAAATTAGTGCCAATTATTAAAAAACATGAACTAATCGTCATCAGCGATGAAATCTATGCTGAATTATCTTATGAGGATAATTTCTATTCTTTAGCAAATTTTGCTGAAATCAAAGATCAGGTTATCATTATCAGTGGTTTTTCTAAGGCATATGCGATGACCGGTTGGCGTTTAGGATATGTTTTAGCTAATCAAACCTTCACAGAGGCGATGAATAAGATCCATCAGTATATCATCATGTCTGCCCCTACCGGTGCACAATATGGTGCAATTGATGCGATGCGCAATGGCGATATCCATGTCCAAGAAATGAAAGAGGCCTATATGTCACGCCGTAATTTCATTACAAAAGGGTTTAATCGCATTGGTCTGCCTACGCATTTACCTCAGGGAGCATTTTATATCTTCCCGGATATCCGCTCGACCGGTTTAACGAGTGATGAATTTTGTGAGCAGCTATTGAATGAGCAAAAAGTTGCTTGTGTCCCTGGTACCGCTTTTGGTGATGCCGGAGAAGGTTTTATTCGTGTATCCTATGCTTATAGCATTGAGCATATTAAAGAAGCCATTGAGCGTATAGATGCATTCATGGAAAAATTTCGTTAAAGAGAAAGGCATTTCCCTACAGAAATGCCCTTCTTTCTTTATAAAAGCACTAGCTTTTTACATTTATAAATACTGAAACAGAAAGGAAATCAGGTTATCGTAACGAATGCTTTCTTTATTGATGAAAGCAATACGCTCTATTCTAATACGATTTCCTATAATATACATATGCTGAAATCACTAAATACAAACAATTTCTTATATCTAACCTGCGCTATGAATATTGTTTTGTTCCTCTTTGCACTCTATACAAACAACAATATTAGCAAAAATGATAATGCCAGAGAAATATATGGCGTTCTCTTCGCAATGATCACTATTTTATTAATCTAGTTGCTACGCCATCATAAATTCATGGAAACAAAAGCAACACAAGAGCTATGTATTTTAACTTTAGCTATGCATCTGAGTGCGTATATTATTATTTTTTAAACAGGAACTATCTTTTTAACAACTTTATAACAATGAAAAATAGGATACTAAATGATATCCTATTTTTCATATGTAATTTTTGTTGTGGGTAAAATATATATCTTGGTAATACGTTGCTTTTCTTTATAGTAGAAATAAAGCAACAACAGCATGCCACAAACCGTACCAAGAAACATAAGATAAGTTTTCTGTACAATGCCATAAACAACACTAAATAGCATAAAAAATATAATAAATACATGCTGTTTCAAAGTAACTTCCCATGCCGCACAAGCTCTCCAGTAATGTACTGTATGCGTGTTTCTTCTATGAAAGATAAATTGCATTCCTATATCCAACAAGGATAGATATCGATTTGCTAAGAGTTCACCTTGTGTTACATGATAACCATTCAGCAACTTTTTCAATACCATTTCTCTTTGTAGTTTCCTTAACAATAACCGCTCTCCCATCAATAACAAGATGCCATAAACAATCACACAGGTACCAATTATACCGAAAGCATATTGTACGAGAAGAGCTGACCATTCACCAAGATTGAAAATGCAAATAAGAAGAAACAAAGGCATACAAGTTTTCCATACATTTATGATTGCCACACCACCTGCGATACACAAAAAGCCATTACTGGTAACATAACAGCTGATATGAAAGCCTAAAAAATAAAGGAAGGCAATACTAAACAGAATCAAGAAAAATGTCTTAGATAGGGTGCCGGTTAAAAGATAAAAAATTATGAGAGAAGGAAACAAACATACGCATTGCAGGAAAAGCAGTATCAGCTCTTTCTGCAAGATACGTTTTCTAGCAATCTTTCTGCAAGGCAATATACTTTCCCATGTACTAATCGTTTCTTCTTGATAAGCAATATCATATAGCAAATAAATACAGAGAAATGACGGCAATATGGCAATAGACAAACGCATGGCGGTTTGTGGCAATAAAGAAGGCATAATCGGTATCAGCTGTGCGATTCCCATGGATGTGCCGGTTTCGGTATAAATAAGCTGTTTATAAGCAATGCTTACAATGATGATGAAGATTAGATATTTCCATTTTGATGTACGTAATAACCTTACTAATTCCAACATCATCATAAGTAATTCTCCAACGTGCGCTGATAATACGCTGTAATTTCTTTTTGATCTTTGGTATCTACTTGTATTTGTCCATCCACTAAGTGAATTAAACGTGTAATAAGAGAGCGTGTCGCCTCTAAGGTATGTGATGTTATAACAAAAAGGCGTTCTTTACTTTGTTGCTTGATTAAGTCGATAGCTGCCGCACTACTTTGCGCATCTATAGCAACAAAGGGTTCATCCATAAAAATGATCGGTGCTTTGCTTAATAAGATAATCGCAATCGCTACTTTTTGTTTTTGCCCTGAGCTGCATTTCATTAAACGCTGTTCTAAATAATCAATATGCAGGGCATTTAACACTTCCATTACCGCATCCATCTTGAATGAAATATCCTCACCGTTATAACAGCGGTAAAAATAACGCAAATTTTCCTTTACGGTAAGTTGTGGGAAAAGTGGGCTTTCGAAAGGCAAATAAGCAATCGGCATAGTTCTTTCCAACGTTCCACGATATGGAATCAAAAAGCCACAGAGAACATTTAATAATGTACTTTTTCCACTACCGTTTGTTCCTGCTAATAAAATACATCCGTTTTTTTCTTCCATTGTAATATTGATATCCTGTAGGGTATCCTTTTCATCATAAGCATAATATAAGTGGTTTGTTTGTATACAACTTGTCATAAAAATTTCTCCTTGCGAAAAGGATACGTCACTTTGCAAGGAATGTCAACTCATACTGAATAAATCGTAAATCATCCACAAAAAAAGCAGATGTTTTAGCCATAATATCCGCTAATCTCACATCCACCTTTTTGAAATATCTGTTTTTCAATAATTTTATGATGATGATAAACAATCACTTTCGCAATACTATTTAAGCTCTCTTTTACCGTCTTACACATGACTCCGCTTACAGGCGCTTTCAAGGAACAAACATCACGATACAACAAATGAATATCCAATTCATAAGAACCTTGTTTCATATGAAGAAAGACATGAACACCTTCTTTTTTACGCATCATTTCCATATGGGTAACTCTGGCACCCAAGTAGGTCGCAAAACGCTTCTGTTTTCCTTGCAACATCAAGACACAAATGATTCCTTGGAATTCTAGCTGTTTTATAGGAATATCCGCAATGGATAGAAAAAAACAACTTTCCTTTTTCCTACAGGCATTTGATTGATACCAAAGATAACGTTTCGGAAAGGATGTTCCCCTATCCTTTTCTATATAGCCAATGCCCTTAGCATCGAACGCTTTTCCCTGAATTATAAGCTTTCCGTCACAGCGATGATGTAGACTGATGATCGCATGCGTGCATTCCATCTCCATATAAGAAAATGGTCCCATGATGGTTGGCATGTAGATATTGTCATGCAGATGATGCTGTTGGTGGAATTGAACATCCATGTGCAGTTGTTTCTCTTCATCATGAAAGTGAAGATAATGGCGAGTAAATTCATTTTCTTTAAACTTTATTTTATGCTCTTCAATATGGATGTCTTCATCAGGAAATACTAGATAATCGGAGATATTGCGATACGTATCTAAAACTTGAATAAAGCCATTTCGTATTCCCTTCTCATAATGAATGCCGACAATGACACCTACGCTGACTTCAGATGTCTGAATTTTATAATACCAACCTTCGAAATATGGTTTTTTACCATTTGTTTCATGATAGGCAAATTCTCGTTCCAATGTTTCTTTTCGCAAAATGCATACACCTCTATAGCAGTATATGCATATTTCTTAGCTTCTATGTGTATATATGAAAAAAACTCTGATTTGTTAACTCATCAGAGTCTTTATCGTTTATGGTAAACAAACGACAAACTTTGGTTACCGTTATAATTTTAAAAATATATAGTTACTCTCCTTGTTCCTTTGCTTTTTGTACTTTCAATTTCTTACCTTTAATCGTACTTTGCTGTAAAGTTTTTAACACCTGCTTACCTTTACCATTTAAAATATCCACATAAGATTGATTATCTTGAATCTGAATCACTCCAATATCCTCAGCACTTACCCCCTGAATCTCACAAATTGCCCCAACGATGTCTCCTGCACGAATCTTTTTTGTCTTACCACCATTCAAATACAACTTCATAGTATCTTTATGCACTTCTTTTCCCTTATCTTCTCGTAAGGCAAATGGTTTTGTCAAAGGCTCGATAGTTTCTTTCGTAACATCTTGATTACTGATTTCACCTCGTTCGCGTATTTCTAAAGGGTATCCCAAATAATCTTCAAGTTCTGCTTTGCGCTCTCCATCATATTCATTGATCAAAGTGATTGCTTTTCCACTTGCACGCTGTCGGCCCGTTCTGCCAATACGATGTAAATAGGTCTCTTTTTGATTCGGCATATCATAATTGATAATATGGGAAATATCCTGTACATCAATACCTCTGGCCGCTACATCCGTTGCGACAAGAATGCGAATCTTTCCTCTTTTAAAATCACGAATATTTTCTATACGATCCTCCTGCAACATACCGCCATGAAGCTTATCCACACACATATCCAATGCATAGAGTTCATCACAAATGGTCTTAACACCCTCTTGCGTACGAGCAAAAATGATACAAGATGCTGGTTGTTCTTTGCATAACAGTTGTTTAAGAAATGACAACTTTTGTTTCTCTTTCACTTCATATGCATAGTGTGTGATTGCCGTGTTTACTGTGGTTTCTTCCGCTAACGTAATCAGCTTTGGCTCTTTCATAAACCCTTCCGCCAGTTCTTGTATCGGTTGCGGCATCGTTGCGGAAAATAGACAAGTTATTTTATTCCCTGGGAAATAGTTAAATATGCTTTGAACACTTTCTATAAAACCCATATTCAACATTTCATCCGCTTCATCAATTATGACATAGCGTATATGACCAGTTTTCAAAGTTTCTCTTTCTAAATGATCCAATATTCTACCCGGTGTTCCCACCACTACATGTGCACGCTGTTTCAAATCCTGTATTTGAAACTTATAAGGTTGTTTCCCAAAGATGGCAACCGTTTTGATACGACGATAAGCACCAATATTATCAAAGTCCTCTTTGATCTGCAGCGCCAATTCTCTTGTTGGCGTCAGGATAATTGCCTGCGGTTCCCTTTCCTCCCATATCAGCTCTTGCACGATAGGAATGGCAAAGGAAGCTGTCTTTCCACTACCTGTTCGTGAACGGACAATGACATCTCTTCCTTTTAAGATTTCCGGTATCACCTGTTCCTGTATCGGTAATACTTGTTCATAATGTAGTTTTTCTAATGCTTTTAAGATATCTATATGTAATGCGAATTCTTTAAATTGCATAATTTCACCTTTTTCTTTCTTTTCTCATTATACAGGAATACGCAATGAAAAGAAAAGGGAATCTAACAAAAGTGTAAGTCATTCGTAAGCTGAATCCAACGACAGTTACGAAATAATGAGATAAACTTTAGGTGTAAGATACATTAGGAGGAAAACCATTATGAGAAAAGCTTTAAACATTATCGGAACTGCATTATGTGTAGTATTCTTTGGTTATAGCGAAGAGAAATTGTGTAAGTAAGATAACCTTCCCTATGAATACGAAAAAAGAATACGTACCACCTGCATCACCAACAGTTGTCGTATTCTTCCTTCTTACTTCTATAGAATCTATTTCACCCTTTTTTCGCAAAAGCTTTTTTACGTACTAGCAGGTAGCAAATAAGATGTGCACTGATGGTAAGCATCCAAGAAATAGGATAGGACACATATAAAGAAAACTGCGTATGCTCTACCTGAAAGATGGTAAAGATCCAAATGATTCGGAATAGACAAGCCCCAGCTAACGATACCAACATCGGCATGATTGAATATCCTATTCCTCGTAAACTTCCCACAAAAACATCCATAATACCACATAAGAAATAACTGGCACTTACCACGCTCAATCGTGCTATTCCATATTGTATGACTTCTTCACTGGAAGAATAGATGCTTAATAATGGATGTCCCAGTAAAAATGCTCCTATTCCCATAAACAAACCGACAAAGGTAACAATGCCTAAACATTGCAACAGAATCTTATCAATACGGTGGTATTGCTTAGCCCCATAGTTCTGACTGGTAAAGCTAAGTGATGTCTGATATACGGCATTCATGGAAGTATACACAAAGCCTTCGATATTGCTGGCAGCAGTGTTTCCTGCCATAACCACAGAGCCAAATGAGTTAATAGAAGATTGTATCAGCACATTGGAGATATTAAAGATAACTCCCTGTAAGCCAGCAGGAAGTCCTACCCGTAACATACCAAATAGCTTATCTTTATGGAAGGATAATTCCTTTAGCCGTAAATGCAAAACACCTTCTGATTTTTCTAAGCTTAGTAATATTAAACCAGCAGATATTGCCTGTGCAATAATTGTCGCAAGCGCAACACCGGCAACTCCCATATGTAAAACAATGACAAAAAACAAATTAAAAATAACATTAACGACACCAGCAACTGTTAAGAAATAAAGCGGACGTTTGGTATCCCCTAAAGCTCGTAATAAAGCAGCCCCGAAATTATATACCATAAACGCCGGCATACCGATAAAGTAGATACGCATGTATAGCACAGAAAGCGATAAGACATCTTGTGGCGTTCCCATCATTTCCAGCAGAGGTCGTGCTAATAAAACTCCTGCTATGATCATAATCACACCACCCACAATAGCCGTTACCATTGCTGTATGTACAGTTTCTGATGCATTCTTATAATCTTGCGCGCCATAATAGCGGCCTAGTAAAACATTCGCTCCAACGGAAACACCAATAAACAGATTGACTAACAGGTTAATCAGCGAACTGGTAGAACCAACCGCTGCTAAAGCATGGCTTCCGGTAAATCTTCCCACGACGATAATATCGGCTGCATTAAAGAGCAGTTGTAAAATACCTGATAAAATTAGTGGTATTGCGAAAACAATCAGTCGTGAGAAGAGTGGGCCATGACACATATCAATTTCATAACTTCTTCTCAATTCATTCATCCCTTTTCTAAATTCTTCATTATTATAGCAAGTTATCTTTCGCTTGAACATAGTAGAATTTCTGAATTTTTTGTAATTTAAAAGCGTACAGAAAGGAATGCGGGAGATTATAAATAAATATGGAAGAACATTGAGGAGAAATTATAAAAAAATTGCCGCTCTGTGAACTTGTTATGGAAAATCGTTTAATAAAACCCCTTTGTATAAATTCTTCCGTTGTTATCTAAACCCAATAGTTGAAAATTCTCTTACCTGCCTGTATAATCCTAATAGATGTAAAGGAGAATATATATATGTTAAAAGTTTATGTTGCCGGTTCCTTGTTTAATGAGGCAGAAGTCGCACAGCGTAAAAAAGAAGGGGAAATCTTAAGAGCAACTTTTCCACAGTTGGATATCTTTAATCCGATTGACCAACCGTTTAATGAGAATAAGCAGTCTCTTCCGACACCTGAGGAAATTTATGATGGTGACACAAAAGCTGTCGAAGACTGTGATATCTTTATTGCAGATCTAACAAATGAAGATGCTGGTGTTATGGTAGAATTAGGAATTGCCATAAAATCACATACAAAAATCATCATTGGGATTAACAGTGATATCCGTTTGCAGTCAGCGAATCGCTATGATGTTCCTACTTACGGCATGAATCATTATGTTCTTGGGGCAATTTTGAAGCATGGCTATTTTGTGAGAAGTTTTGATGAAGCTGTCGAAACCTTAAAAACGGCACTTAAGAATATTATATAGATTATGGTTTTCCAATCATAAAATTGTTTCTAAATGATAATTTTTCTTTAGCTGTACAGCTATTGATTGATCATCGTCTTTTATGCTTTTATGTTTTTTCTTTATTAGTAGGTGAGATATTCCTTCACTTTTCTAAACTGTTATGAAATTCATATGCATCCTAGCATTTACAAGTTTTGTGATGAAAACGATAGTATTGTAAAGCAACTTGCTTACCACTTAATGTTTGAGATTAATTTTAAACCAAAAGCCGTTTTTTCTACTATCGGTTTTTTTTGCCTGTGTCCATTTACTTTTTCGTTTCAACATAAAGCTTTACATTGCTTCATATACCTTCTAAGCTTCAGCTTATACTCCATTTTGATATTCTTACAGTTTATAAATAGAAGTTCATTACGTTCCAATAATATAGACGTTTTAATTTGCCGTTTCTTGACCTTATCTTTCCATTGCTGAAAGTTTTGTTAATACAACGAAATTTGTTTTCATCTCATGCTTGTTTCTCGTCCAACAAGACGAAATTTGTTTTCATCTCACGCTTGTTTTTCGTCCAGCAAGACGGAATTTGTTATTCCTCAGAGCTTGTTTTACTCGGCACATAAGTTTTTTTAATATACTTTTGTTCCCATATTTCATCGTGACAAGAACCATATTCTGTTATCTTACAATCATTATAAAGATCATCTGCAATTTCCATTATCACATTTACAAGTTCAAGATTTCTTATATACTTCTGAGGAATGCTTTTGTAACCAAGATAAGCACCCATGATATTTCCAGTTACTGAACCGGTTGAGTCACTGTCACCGCTGTGGTTGACCGATGCAATTATCGCTTTATCAAAATCATCAGAATATTTTAGCGAACAATAAATCGCAATTGCAAGTGTTTCCTCAGCTACCCAACCCTGTCCAAGTTCTCTTATAGCTTCTAAATCATCTAAATTCTTATTTGCCAATGCAACTGCTCTATCTATCAACAAAATTAGATCTTTCAGATGTGTCTTGTCGGCAAATAAACGCAACAGAGCCTTCTTTGTATCCATCACTGCTTCCAGCAGAGAAATGTCCTCATTATGAGAAATCAAGTGAAGGATGTGCACCAAAGCAGCTGCAGGAATATAGCCAAGTTCGTGTCCATGCGTTAAAGCTGCTGTTTCTGCCCCAATCATAGCAATCTCATCACTTGTATACTTCTTTCCATCAAAATATAGCCCAATAGGAGCAACACGCATAATTCCTCCACTACCCTTACTCTGATTGATTGGTTCATCTATTGTTCCATTTGCTCCATTTTCAATCGCTGATATACAAGTGTTTCCAGGAGCACGGCGATTAAATAATTCTGGCACATTAACAAGCCACGAATAGGATAAATGTTCTTTTAACGGATAACATTCCAACTGTGTTTTAAGCCAATCCTTATAACAGGAAGCAATATAACTCGGATAAGCTTGCATGATTCCACGAGTCATACCTCTTGTTGTCCCAAGTAATAAACCATTAGCGGTAAAAAGTGTCATTTGTGTGTCATCAGAAATATGAGCAATACCATTTATAAGATCATATTCTGTAATACCGTTTTCACCGTATTTTTTAAATATAAAATCTTCCTGATAGAACTCGACAGCATAGCCTAACGCATCTCCGGATGCACCACCAACAAGGCAGCCTCTGTATTTATCTATATTCTTCATTTTGCTAAGCCCCTTTCTGACATATCATCACTTCATTGTTTTGTTTATAAAGATATGAATTCATCCATCCTCTTATTAACCTTTTGATAATTACACAAGTAAGATAAAAGTCTGAGCTTACATCGTGTACCTTCCTATCTTTATGCTGTGATATATAAAGGATGGTGTTTTATTATCAATATGTCCATGGTCATCCATAAAACAAATATGTAAGCAAATTCTCATTATACTCACGATTATGTAAAACTACCACATATCATCTGCTAAAGTAGACCATTGCAATTGAAAGTGAAAACCATTTTGGGTAGTATTTCCATTCAAATCCTCTTCATTAATCGCACAGAATGGTTTTGTTTCTTTTCCATATGTTAAATACACTTCAAGCAGGCTTTGATCAGTAACAGTATTAAAAGGAACCTCTGTATAAATATATACTGTCTTTTCTTCATTTGGTTGTATAATACCATCTTTAGCATTTCCTTCAACATGATAATTTGATACTGGATAATAGTTCTCATCCACCATAAAAACAGAGCCCTCTTTACAATTCAAAAAATTTTTTATATTAATACTGGAATTACTTTGATTGTTCACTTTCGCAATTACACCTAATAATTCGCCATCGTTACTAGGGAAAAGATTTTTACCATTTTCTATTCTGAGATGTCCCCCATGTTCAGTTGCTGTAATATTTATGGTAACATCTTTCATTATTTCAATATTTTTTGCTGTGCTAACTTTTTGAAAAGTAATATAATTTCCCAATTCATTTTTATTTCCCTCAGAGTTATCATTAGCGCAACCTCCAGTAAAACATAAAATAAACACACAAATCAAAATTAGAATACGCTTTTTCATATATATCCGCCTTTCATGTACTTGTGTTATCCTGTTTCAGATACTCCAAAACCACACCCTATTTTAAATAGTGATAGTTTCTATAAATTAATTTTCTTCATCGATAACATCACCAAACTTCTTTATATTCAGCCCTGTATCAAGAACGATTGCTTTCTCCTTGACTCCAAATTCAATAAGTAAATCACCATTCCATTTCATTGTTATCAAAGGCTGCATACCACATTCTAAGTAATGATTAAATAGATCGTTTACTTTCATCCTTTGTATAATTTTAGGCTTAATTACATGAATAAAATGATCTCTTGACATTGCTTTCCAATGAAAAATTTTTTGAAATCTTCATAACATTTTTGACATATCGCCGCATGCGGTTCATCAAGCAGACTATAACCTGCATGCCACGTATCCGGTAAATCACTTATCTCATCGGTACAAAAATCACAATGGTCATGATCATTTAATTGACTTTTTTCTGAATAATTACGCCAATACAATGTTTTACCGTTCAGATATGATTCTTGTCCTTGCAATCTCCAATCATCTTCAAGTAATTGGTTGTTTATGCTTTGCTTCAAATGTTCCATAAAGACCACTTCCCATTCTTACCACTACTACTTTATAATCTCAATGATTTAAGATAATCTACTCCAGGTTAAATAGTGAACAAAGCTTTCTATAGCATCCTAATGTCAAAGTTAAAATTATGCATTTCAAGCGTAGAAATAACGCCAGTTCCATTTCCCATTATAACTCCTCTAGGTGAAATCCCCTCATCCATATCTGGCAATTCAATCACCTTATGAAAAAATTTTAAAATCTTTGACTGTACCAGTCTATCATTTATATTTTTTGATAAAAGATAGAGCATAAGTTTTGAATAAACATAACACGAATCTGTATCATCACCATGATATTTTAACACTAATTGATGATACTCAGATAATAATTCAGGAAAATAATCAAGAAAAAACATATTAAGATCACAATAATCAATTGGTGGAGTATCTATATACCTATATATTTGGTAATCATTCATTTGGAAAACATTTTCAGAATACATTATATGCATATTCTTTACATATTTTTGTACAAACTCTATTTCTACCCTAGTTCTTGTTAGCAAACTATTATGAAAATATTTGATAATGGATTCTGTTCTCCAATTTCTAAAGTTTCTAAGTTCCTGCATCATTGATATCATTTTTAACTCAAGATCTTCATAACGGTATGTTCCTTTTCTCTCTAAATCATATATGATAGGTCTAAGAAAATGATTTAGATTCATGAATTCATATGGATTTGTTCTAGATAAAATCGTTCTATCATCATATCCTTCCATAACATTATTTTCAACATAAAGAGGAAAATACTTTTCAACAATTTTCCATATTTCATAATATGAAGCACCTCTTTGAACCATCATATCACTCCTTATTCATCATTTATTTAGAGCATTTTGCAAATCCTTCCGTATAATTCGGTACCACGAGTATTGATAAGTATGTAATACTTGAAGACTATAAACCATATGTACTATATAATTTATAAAAAGCACATAAGCTTTCCCATACTGTTTAACTTGTGTGCTACTTTCAAGATCTAATTTATGAACAAAAATGTATTTCAAGTTCTTTAGATATAATCATTAAGGTCTGACTATTTTCAGTATTATCACTATCTGAAAAAACGATATTACCATCGTTTAAATTTAGACTAGCTCTTACGATTAAACTATCATATCTTTCATCTATAGGAATTAAATCCATTCTACTTACTTTTTTAAAATGCAACTCTATCAATTTTCCAATTCCATTTACGTATGTGCCTAACTTTACTATTATATTTCTTTCACTAGCAAGAGGATACATACCATCAGATAAAATTGCTGTTCCACTTGTATATTCAATTTGTAATACAACATAATCATGAAAATAGTTCAATTCTTGCATTAAGCGATCAATGTCTTTTTGTGTTTCCACTTTTTCCATCATCATCTTATTTTCACCTCCTAGGACTTACCCACGAATTGGCTTGCCCTTTATGTTTTTTTAACTACTACAAATTTCTAATCCCGCTACTATTCCCTCCATTATTTATACCTATATTCGATACTTTTCCATTTAACTTGTGAACCTCTATAGAAGGTAAAATCCGCCATCCCAAAAAGGTATATTGATTGGATAATACTCCGTAAATATTTCTGCATCAACTAAATTAAGTGAGATATCTTTTTTAAGACAAGATAGTTTATTTAAAATTTCATTTTCATCTCCTAAAACCTCAATTACTCTTATAATCGATTCTTTTTTGGGTTTAAAATAAATAATATAGACCCCTTCAGTTGAATCTTTATCTTCTAATTCATATTCTTCTTGTATTGCATCTTCACGGTCAAACCAGTTATTCTTATCATAATTTTCTATTACTTCATTTAATCTGTCTTTAGAATCAAAGGCACCGATAAGTAAAGTAAAATAGTCATCTACAGAAAATACATTATACCTCAGTAAATAAACTTTCATATCAATCACCTCTCTCTTTTATGAATTTATTTATAAAATAAAATTCACTACCAAGATTGGTATTAACATAATCTACTTTATATTTGCTTTTACATAATTCAAAAATTTTATCTTCATCAATATCATAGGATACAAACCATTTAGGTAATAAATGTCGATTTGTTAAACTATTGTATTCAGTATAAAATCCTTCACACCAATTAATTTTATCTAATGATATTTTTTGAGGATAAAAGCAATCTTTTGTTAGTGAAAAATATAGGTAAGTATTCTGATAATGCTCTATTGCTTTGGCTACCTCACTCTCAGTTGTAAATACTCCTAAAATCATTGTATTTTCGTCCTTATCCAAATCATAACAATGTTGCAGTAATATTAAGTCTTTGCATTTATTAATAAGTCTATCTTCTTCAAAAGATTTATCACTTCCAAATGATTCGCGCTTTATTATTTCATTGAAATCATAATAATAATCGACCTTTAATTTTATAGTATTAAAACCTTCTGTATAATCCTCAAATCCTTCAACATTACTCAATTTATCTATTGCATATTGAACTTTTGAAAAATTACTAAATAGCCCTATATTTTTTTTATCCCCTGCATGATCATGTTCTACTAAAAAGACATTCATATTGTCTCCTTTCTCATACACAATTTATATTCCTACTTGTGTAGTGGTTCCGTCAAAAATTATTACAATTACATTGTGAACCAAGTATTCGCTGCCATTTCGTTTTTTTCATTATTATATAATTCTTACAAAGAATCTCTATATTCGTAAATAAATACTACCTGCTGCTACATCAACGACAACAGCACATGCTTCCGGCTTCTCGTGACGTTAGAGACCATGATCGTGCAGTAAACCACAGCAGCACTAACTTCAAAGACTTGTATCCGGAAAGTTATACTAAAGACTTCCATTGATTGTCCTGTTTTATCAATTAATCAATATGAATTATTACTAGTATATAAGTATTTATTCTAACTCTCTCTCTTTTATACCTCAAACTCTATCAATTTGTTTGATTTAATCAAGTTCTGAATGTAAAAGCTTGCTCTTAAATATACTGAACTAAGTACATCCGGTTCTTCTCCATTATAACCAAATCCCTCTTTCATGTCATTAGTTTTTCCAAAATCATCATATTCTAATTTTTTTCTATGTTTTATAACACCAAAATGGATATTTTACGTGTTTGTACCTATACAATAGGATATGACATTTGCTAAAAGTTAGCTTATCAAATGCGAAACTTTCACTGTCTTTTCAATAAACGTTTTTTAAAGTCCCGAAGTCTTTTCCCGTATCTGCTAGTTACAATAATCACACAAATTAACAGACCACATGCTGCACCCTCGGCAAACTCAGAAAAATTGCTAATAATTGTAATCTGGGCAAGTTCTGTATGTTGTATTAATTGAGCTGTAAACCAAAACACTACTCCTGCTAACAACAACCAGTGAATACCCCTTGTATAACGCTCCGTTTTATTATTTGTATACGCTACTGCTTTTAATACTGTTTCTTCTACTTCCTTATGCATTTTCTCACCTTTCTTTTCTCCATTAAGCAGTTCTCGAAGGTCAATTTCATAATAATCAGATATTTCAATCAGAATATCCAAATCTGGTAAATTATTACCATTTTCCCAACGAGATACTGTTCTGTTTGACACATTTACTATTTCTGCGAATTGTTCTTGTGTAAGTCCTTTTTGCTTTCGGAGTTCCTTTAGAAATTCTCCTATTTTTTGTTGGTTCATAAAAACCTTTTTCTCCTTTCTGCAAAAAGAGTATCATATACGTAGCGTAATAAACACGACACAAAGTGAGAAATGTCATACATATTACTCAATACACTATGCTTGCCCTTGCTTATCTCCTCTTATAATTGCTAATTAATCTATATGTCTTATAGTAACATACTGGTATTATTAATACCATATCAACAAAAAGCAAGCTAAGTCAAAATAAAAAATGACCATGTATATGTTACAATAACTGGCCATTCTCACAACTTTTTTACAACTATTCATAGGATATTTGCTTTTTATATGCGTTTTATACTACCGATATAATGCTCAAAATCCTATATTTAATTGCTGTTTAGCGCTGTATGCTATATACATGATACTTGCACACCATCCTACTTATTCTCCATCTTCGCAAATATCTCATCTATCGTATGTAAAGCCGTTTGCAGACGCATGATATCTTCTTTTTCTAACTGTTTTTCCAACATCTCATTGATATATGTATTCTGCTTGCGAAATGTTTTTAAATGCTCTAACGCTTTATCACTTAAAGATATATATACCGAACGTTTATCATGCTCATTAAATATCCGTTTCACATAATCATACTGTGCTAATTTTACGATCAATTTCGTGACATTTTGTTTGGGCATATGCAATTCTCTAGCGAGCTCACTCATCGTCATCATCTGCTTTTCCTGTAAGGTAAGCAAACAAACATACGTTTCCAAACTCATCTTTTGTAACATATCCTTAAATGGTCGCTCTATTTTGGTATGCCATTTAGGCATCAGTGTATAGATTTCATCAACACAGGCATCTAACTGCTTATTATCTTCCATATGCTTACCTCATTTCATGATTTTTACTTCATTGACAAACATTTATCATCGTGATATTCTTACACATAGTAATACTTTTATTACTATTCGATATAATTTCATTATATCTTAGTTAAGCATAAGAAACAAGTAGCTTTGTGAATATGCTGGAAAGGAAGAAACATGAAAAAATTACATTTTCAACTAAGCGATGACTGGAAAAAGAAGATTCGATTCAGTACTCTCAGCTTCCTGTTTATCATTGCCTATGTGAATATATTTCCTATGCTGTTTGGTGCAGAAAACAATATTGTGGCAGTTATCTTTACGATTTTGATGTCGGCTTCTATGGTAAGAGATCTTACCGGCACCTTATTGCGCCATTTCTTTATTCAGGCGTTTGTGCTCATTTGGATGAGTATCGCTGCCTGTCTTGTAAACATATTACCACCGATGATATCCTTACTCATCAATCTCATCACGCTATTTATTATCCTATACGCATTTACCTATGAATATGCCAATCATCTATATTTCCCTTATATTTTATCCTATTTATTTTTAATTTTTATATCGCCTGTTCCTCCAACATTATTACCACGCAGAATCTTAGCCATGGTCGCCGGTGCGTTTTCCATCATTGCCTATCAATGGATCATGGGAAGGAAAAAAATAAAAAACAATGCGCAAGATATTCTTTGCGATATGATCCATCATATCAAGGAACAAATACAGCTCACTTTATCAGATGATATGCCCAATGACAACTTGAATCATATGCATCATAAGCTCCATGCTTTAAGTAAGATTATTTATGATCGCCGTAAAAAGGTACTTTGCGTATCGGATGCAAGTTTTTCTTTGATTGATGCAGGCCGTGGCTTAGAGCATTTGAATGTATTGATACAGGAACTGGATAGACCTTTACATGATCATGAGCGACTTCTCTTACAACAGATTGATACACAGCTTTCTTCATTTGATTCCTTTATTCAAGGAAGTATCACTGAACTACCAAAACTGGATGTTTGTGATTTTGATGATGACAAAAAGAATCACCTGTTTTATCACATTCTATTATATATTCGTGATCGCTTATTGCATATGAGTGATCCAGATAGTCAAAAGCATTGGCAAAGATCCTCGCTTTCCTTAAAAAACAGGCTGATCACTGCCTGCAATTTTAGTTCTGTGCGTTTTGTTTATGCTTTACGTATTGCTCTTTTATTATCTTTGGCAACGCTGTTTGTACTATGGTTTTCATTACCACATGGGAAATGGCTTCTATTTACACTGGCTTCTGTTTCTCTTCCTTATGCTGATGATGTACCTGTCAAAATGAAGAAGCGTATCTTGGCAACCTTGCTAGGCGGTCTTGCGTCCGTTCTCATATACAGTTTGTTTGCTTCACCAATCAGCCGCATGGCTGCGATGATGTTATCCGGTTACGCTTCTTTCTATTTTCATGACTATGCCGCAACCTTCACCTGTTCTACAATCGGTGCGCTTGGCGGTGCTGTATTTATGTCCGCCTTTGGTTTTCAGGCAAACTTTGATATGTTTATAATCCGATTAGGTTATATACTTGCCGGTGCAATACTTGCCTATATTGCTAACTGTATTATCTTCCCTTACACTCGTTTACAGGCAACCAAAGCACTCTGGCGTCGATATGAAGATGTCACTAATCTATTAATTAGCATTTCAAAAGAAAAAGAACCTGATGCTCAGCTATATTATAGCTGTATCATCCAGGCGCATATGCTGGAAGAAAAACTATCAAAAAATGCAGCTTTAGAAAATTGGGAAAATTTCCCTGAATATATGCGACAATGCCGTATAAAGGTATATCAGGCGCATCGTACACATATAGCCAATCGTAAAGATGCAGCTATCTTTAGACCGGAATTTTTAGTGTGATGCTTTAAAAGAAGCCGAATATTATCGCTATCATATAGGAAGAAGTGTATTGGCAACACGAATCTGGTTTTCTCGTATCAAATTTAATCCTATGCAGGATATAGCAAAGATAGCGTTTTTTTTATGATGAAATAGAAAAAGAGTATGTAACCACCTAATGGATAAGATTACACACTCTTCATCATTTTATAATTTACAGTACTAAGCTTTCCATAGCATTCACAGTCATGTTTTGTTTAAACGCAATGGGTTCACCACCTGGGTTCTGTGTAACAATCAGCATAACACTTACATCAAAACCTTTTGCCTTCAAAGTGTCGAAATCAACATCAACAATTGGTTGACCCATTTTTATTTTCTCCCCTTGTTTCGCTAATACTGTGAATCCTTCACCATTTAATTCAACCGTATCAATACCGATATGTATCAATAATCCCATACCATTTTTCATCTTCACGGCATATGCATGTCCTGTTGGATACATCACTTCTAAAACACCATCAGCTGGAGATAACAGTGTATCTTTCCCTTTTAATGGTTCTAAAGCGATTGTTTGCCCCATCATCTGCTGTGCAAAAACATCATCTTGCACCGTTTCGATTGGAAACAATTTACCGTTCAATGGTGAAACGATTTCTTTACTCTCTTTTTCTTCCCTTTTCTTTCTGAAAAACATATTGATTCCTCACTTTTCATATCTTATATATCTTGACATAAGTAATTATATTAAGAATTCATTTAAATTTAAAGTTATTTTTTAATCGCTTAAATCTTCTCCATTGCTTTGAATAACTTTTTTGAACCAATAAAAACTATCTTTTTTATATCTTTTCAAGGTACCTTTGCCACAATCATCCATATCGACATAAATAAAACCATAACGTTTTTTCATTTCTCCCGTAGATGCAGAAACAATATCAATGCATCCCCACATTGTATAGGCAAGAATATCTACACCATCTTCCACCGCTTTTGCCATTGCCTGAATATGCTGTCTTAAGTAATCAATACGATAGCTATCATGAACGGTATTGTTTTCAAGCTTGTCATTAGCGCCTAAACCATTTTCCACTACCATCAAAGGCACTTTATAACGATTGTATGTTTCATTCAGATAATAGCGAAGTCCTTCCGGATCAATTTGCCAGCCCCATTCGGAAGCCTTTAAATATGGATTTTTGGCAGTTGAGAAAATACTTTTGTTTTTCTCTAAAATTTCTTCATCCGCAGTACCGCAGCCGGACATATAATAAGAGAATGCATAATAATCTACCACACCTTCTTTAAGGATAGCATCATCCTCAGGCAATGTATGTATGGTTGCCTGTAAATCTTTTAAGTAAGACTTAGTAAAAGGTGCATATTCCCCTCTTACCATGACATCACCACAATAATAGTTGGTTCTTTGTTGCACTTCCCACGCCTTCATGACATCTTCCGGTTTGCAAGTGTATGGATAAACGACATTGCTGGCAATCATACAACCAAATTTAAAATTTGGGTTTATCTTGCGCCCTTCAATTACCGTTTTTGCAGAAGCGATAAATTGATGATGCATGCCATTTACAATAAGATTTGCATCATTAGGTGTGATTTTATCCCCTTTGCCAAAAAATAGTTTTTCTTCTTTTGGCATCATACCTAGTGACATGGTAACACCGCCACCCATCAAAGGTGTGTTGATTTCATTAAAGGTTAACCAATAGGTTACCAAATCTTTATATTCCTCCATAATCGTTTTGGTATATGTAACAAAGCAGTCAATTGTTCTTCGATCTTCCCATCCATTCCACTTCTTTGTTAAATGATAAGGAAATTCATAATGTGACATTGTAACTAACGGTTCAATACCATACTTTCTACATAGTTCTAAAACCGAGCGGTAATGATCTAAACCTTTTTGATTAGGCTTTTGATCATCTCCATTTGGAAAAATACGTGTCCAATTGATAGACAGACGATACATCTTAAATCCCATTTCTGCAAAGAGTTTTATATCTTCTTCATATTGATTATAATGATTAACTGCAAAATGAGATGGATAAATCGATCCTTCTTCTATTTCTTTTGTAAATCTTCGTGGGGAATCAACTTTACCGACCGTAAAATGATCGGCACAGGATTCTCCTTTACCATCCTGTTTCCACGCACCTTCACATTGATTTGATGCCGTAGCCCCTCCCCAATAAAAATCTTCTCTAAATACACTCTTTTTCATATAAGTCTCCTTTACTTCACATCAAAGCCTAATTCTTTTAGCTTAACATCATAAGCCTCCATATTTTCACCAAAGGTTAAATATACTCGATGACGGTATGGTATTTTCCCTTCATACCATGTACCAAAAATTTGTGACTGCCCATGCTTTTCCACACGTGGTTTTGGTGTAAATCCTTTGCATCCCCATTTCCCTTCGAAATGAAATTCTTTTCCACAGAATCTAAAGATTGCATCTTTAAATACACATGTACCATCATTAACATATGGTAAATGCTCCCATTCTGCTTCCATTGTGACATGATCAGTTAAAATCGGTTCTTCTCCATCAATATAATAGTAAGCAAAAATCTTTCCTGAAAATTCAAGACTTATCAGCGCCTGTTCTCTGCGTCCATCTTCACGAATTCCCATCATATTCATATAAACATAGCCGAAGTTGTTCGTTATGCCATCAAAGCCATTGATTTCTGTCGGAATAAATAGGCGATCATGTTCACCTAATCCAAAGATTGGTTTACCTTCATATACTCCACTAACCGTAGCAGGACGTATAATCGTTGCGACATGATTGTACATAGATTGATGTTCAAAAATCGTCTTAGGCCATCCTTCTCCTTTTATGGAAAATACGTCTCCTTCCTTTGCGGTAAAATAATCTTCATTAAACTTTAACTGTGAGAATGGTTCTTTTGATTCAAAGCCATACATGCCATCCTCAAATTCGTGATATTCACTTATTTTTGTTCCTGCTTGCGCAATTTCTTCTTCATGATATACCCCTTTTTGTACATCAAGGTATGTATCACCTAATTCTACGATATCGCCAAAACGATATTGATTTTTAATCATATCTGTATGGCGAATATAAAGCATTGGTTTTTGAGTAACATCTCCATTTGGAAATACCATAGCGATAATATCCGCCAAAGATAAGATAGAATGTCCATCATAATCGTTATCGAATACTTCTGGTTTTTTAGTTGCTAAGTCTTTGTTGTTTACATCTTTTATAGTTGCATATAAAGGCTGATCCTTGTGATTTATAAATTCTACTTTTGTCATTTTCTACACCTCATTTATTGTTCATCAAATTTTGCAAAAAAGTTTACACCTAAAGCCGCCATCAAACAGCAACCCAATGCAATAATGGTTCCTGCCACAACATTAAATGTTGATCCAACACTGAAATACGGTACTACGGATAAAATGTTAACAGATGCCATCAATGCACATTTAATATTAAATACAGCTAGCAGTAATCCTCCGATAGCGTTGCATATAACCAATACCAGGATGGATGTTTTAGATTTTAAACAAACTCCATAGAGCGATGGTTCGGTAATACCCGCTACAAAGCCAGATACAAAATATCCCATCGGAATATCTTTATTCTTTTTGAATTTAAACGCTGCGCCCAATGCCATACCATAAATAATAAAGGAAGTAATTACTCCAGCCGGTAAAACAAATGCTTCAAAACCAATTGGAGCAGCAGCTGTAACAGCCGCAACATAGGTAGTTACATGTAAACCAAATAAAATCATAAACGGATTTAATGCCGTATAGATCGTTAAAGCAATGATTCGAATTGGTGCTGCTGCGTTTGCACAATACATAAAGAAATCACTCAACAACTGACTCAAATAAGAACCCAACGGTGCACAGAATACAAACATCACAATAGCCATGATCATGACATTTAGTATTGGTACGATTAATGAAGCTATCATGGTCGGTGTATATTTTGTAAGGAACTTATTTACATATTTAAAGATCCATACACCAATCAGTACCGGTAAAAACTGTTGTGAATAATTGGATACAGGAACATTGATACCAAAGAAACTAATAGACTCTCTCACACCGACAAGAGCCATAAAACTCGGTGTAATAATCATTGCCCCTAAGAAGATACCCCACATAGGATTTACCTTTAACTGCTTTGCCGCTGTATAACCAATATACAGTGGGAAGAAATAGAATAATGCTTCAAAAAAGAAGTTACAGGTAATAAAGAAATCAGATTTATTTGATATTACATTGAACATATCAGGTCCTAGTAAGGTTACTACCGTTTTCCAAATAGATGCACCAATCAATATAGGGATGATAGGAGCGACAGAGTTCATGATATAGGTAATTACGACATCAAATAACCACTTAAAAGAAAATTTACGTTTTTCTTTCACATCATCCAAATTTTCTTTAATTTCATCCTTTTTATCCAATTCTGCCATATTGCATAATTCATCATAAACCAATGACACATTTGGTCCAATGATGACCTGAAAGCTGGTTCCGGCTTTTTTAATACCAAGAACACCATTTACTTTTTTTAATTCTTCTTCATTTACTTTTGTTTGATCTTGCAATTCAAATCTTAGACGGGTAGCGCAATGAAATACAGAAATAATGTTTTCTTTACCGCCTATCTTTTGAAGCACATCTTGTGCTAGTGTTTTATTTTTATCCATATAAATTTTATTTTAATTAGAACATTTTCTAATATTTTCTCCTTTCCTAAAATCATTCATCTATATCCTTTTCTCTTATCTTATTTTTTAAATATTCTATAAGCCGGCCGTAACTATATAGAATTTCTTTTTATCCTCTCCTTTCCTTCATTTTTATATTTAACCATTCATTTTTTCGTAAATATCTGTACGAGATGAATCATTAAATATAATTTTTCTTCATCATTCAATTTATAATTCATACAAGCATCAATATAATTGCTGATTTTTTGAACAACTTGCCAAACTTGTGGATATTTATCCGTTAACGTATTTAAAATGCCATTTTCATTTTGTACATCCAATACAACATGCAATTGTATGTTTTCGATTAAAAATCGTAGGTGCATCACAAAGCGGTTATAATGATAATCATTTGTATTACCAAATGCTATGTTGAAATCACTTGCCACTATGTCACAAATATCTTCAATATAACCAGTCATTTGATATGTCTTATGCATATCATTTGATTTCTCTGCATTTACGATATGCAATGTAATAAAATTGGCTTCATCTTCATCTATTTTATATGGCATTTTTTCATTCAACAACTTCACTGCATGGACTGCTATTTTATATTCATCGGGATATACTCTCGGTAAATCCCATAAAATAGAATTATCAAATGATATATTTTGTTGCAGGCGATCCACTAAATTATTGACATGGTCCAATAATGTTACATATAACGCATCACTTAATTCTGTTTTGGACTTTTCTTTAATCATCGAAGTTACATCAATGCAGGCATCTATCAATTGTTTATCAATCTCTGTAAACATTTGGTTGAATCTTCTGATCAAAGAGATGTCTTCTAAGACAAATCGTTTTTCTATTTTGGTTTCATCTACTTCATCACCGGGTCTTTTTTTATAACCGATAGATAAACCTTTTAACATAATTTCTTGATTTTCAGAAGTACGTATTGACACCATATTGTTGTTGATCACTTTATAGATTTGCATGATATAACCTCCTTTTGCGTACAAAAAAAGCAAGACGGATACAACAAAATATATGTTGTAAACAGGTCTTGCTTAACTTAATAATCACATCACCATCATTACATTTATAAATTACCATAAAAATTTTTATAATGCAATAGCTAATTTAATTTTTCTGTAAGCGCTTATTATTTTTTAGCTATTATATTGGTATTTTTTGTTTTAATTTCTAATTATTGTAAATTATTCAGTGATTAGCATGATCTTTCATACGGCTTATGTATATCTATATAATACTTTTATAACAGTCATTATACTCATACATCTATGCTTCACCACCTTTTTTCACAGGTATTCCCTTTCATACTTTTCATCAAAAAAATCATATAATGATAGCTTGATTAAATTTGTTATTTCCTCTGTATTAAGTGTTTTATCTGCCATACTCATTTTTCTATTATTGTATCTTTTACCATTTGGCAACCTAAGATTTTATTATTTTCTATGGAAACCAGATTAATAATTCTTATAAACTTTATATCTGATTTTTGATTATCCCTATAAATATTACACTTTCAAGCATT